>JBCCLN010000290.1:0-4960 GCA_039026865.1 Bacteroidota bacterium
CAATAATAATGATAATCAAATTCATTTTTAAAATAATATTTTATATAAGCAGCTGAATAGTAACGAATAACACCCGAATTTTTCGGGTTAGCTTCATTATTCGAATCCTTTGAAAAACCTGCCTTTTGTTCCAACGCTTCGTTACTCAAAATTTCAAAAGTCTCATTTACGACCAGTAAACTACGTCTTTGAAATTCCGAAAGCCTCGATTAGAACCAAAAATCCAGTTTTGCAAAGGATTCTGTTAGAATTTAATACGTAGATACCTTAGTAAACAGGCAATTCTAAACCTACAAAAAATTGGTTTATTAATTGATCCTTATCAATCCTAAATCTAAAATTTCAAGTGCAGTTGTTAGTCCGTAAGTTTCGTTTACAAGTGGCTCGTACTTACTTGGATGTGAATATCCTACATATTCTAGAAGGTAATATTTGGTATGTTGATGCGGAAATATTGTCGTAGCATAGACAACTGAAGGCTGGCCTAGTAATCCTGTTCCACTGTGATATAGTGTATCTTCGGCGAAATCGTATTGCGAATAATATTTGTTATCATCAAAGGCAACATTTAATTCCACCAATAATCTGTAAGGCTTGTCATAGTTTATTTTCGAATTGAGAAGCATGCTTCCAGCGGGTGTGGCACCTGAGATACCGTCTGGCAACGGATTTTCTCTGGTAGGAGCATAACGTCCATCCTTAGCCAATATACCAAATTGCTTAGACCAAAAAGGGAGCGCGTCAACACGTCGATAATCGAAGTTATTTTCCTGACTTTGATCAAATTGTTTAAAATTCTCTTTAGATCTGCCATCATAGAATTCTCCTTTTGCAGTTGAATGGGTAACAAATAGTGTTTCCAAATAATTGTTTGTTGTGTCCGTAATCCACACAGCAATCTGCGGAAACCAAAAATGCCTTCCTGCTCTAAGTGTTATTGATATGTTAGGATTTTCACTACCTTGATATATTTTCACATTTTCATCTCGGTGAGTTAGCGAATGTTGTTGAAATCTGGCATATAAGCCAACAAATTGATCTGCCAGGCGATTCCCGCTTAAAGAGGTTACAATGGTAACTAATGATAAAACAATAAATATCATAGCAAGGTGCTTGCGAGCATATTTCCTCAATATTTTCATATTGTTAGTCAAATGAATACACGCCACAACCAAGAATAAGAAGGCAAAAACAACATGGAGAACGATGATTTTCTCATCTGCCGGGAACCAAAAAAGCCAAATACCGGAGGCTACAAGAGCTAGAAATAGTTTAGCTATGAAAATTCCTACTAGTGATCGTCTCATAATAAAAAAGACTACCTGTGTCGATTGCCGGTAACCTTAATTAAGTGCTTCATGATCAGTTCTTACGTGTTTGGATGAGCAGCTTATCAACGTAATCGCTGAGCTGATTTACCAAGACTGCTCCAGAACCAGATACCCGATAATCAGTTACATTAAGCAAGCTGGCCAAGTATGATACTTCAATGGAAATCAACATAAGTGATTCTTCTTCATTCTTTCCAATTAACTCCTCTTGATTAATATCTCGTAACTGCGCTAGCTTTGAAAGCTCAATCACTTTTGTTCTTAAGTTAGTAATCACTTCAGCTTCTTCGACCTTAGTGTTACCCGGTTTACAGGCCTTTGGGTTACAGCCCTTTTTAGCATCCTGTGCAATCGCATTCACCACAGCAATCACAATCACAGTAAAAAGAATTAGTTTTTTCATTTTTCACCATTTTTCTATCCAAGTTCATCTGTAAAGACGGTGCTTTTTAAAAATGATGCATCTAACAAACTGAAGCACAAGAAGATTTATGAGAGCATGAAGCAATATTACCTGCTGCATCGTATTCCATTTCACATGCCTTTAAAAACATTTTTCTCAGCTGCCTTCGGCCTCTTTGAACTTTGGAACGGACTGTGGCATACACCAGGCCTGCATGCTCCGCAACCTCTTTTTGACTCATCCCTTCGATATCGACTTTTTGGATGAGCATTCGGGTTTCAGGATCTAGTTTAACAAAAAAGGCTCTTTGGCATACGAGCATACTTTCTATCAACTCTTCTTGGTCTACGTTTGCTGTCGCTGTTTCTAATTCATTATCGAAATGGGGTTTTTCAGTAGATCTGTTGTTTTTTCGATAGAAGTCTATTAATAAATTTTTTGAAACCTTAAATATCCAAGCGTTTATATCATTGATTGTCTTGAGATGGTCTCCCTGACTCACAACTTTCATAAATACCTCTTGAGCTAAGTCATGAGATTCATCTTTATTTCCAGTTTTATAAAGAAAATACTGAAAGACTTTTTCTCTATAATCAAAAATTGCTGCTGACATATCCCTATGACGTAAGGAGTATCTTATTGATGCAAGTTTTTCTGAAATTCTTTTCTAGCTTTTTTATTTATTGAGTGAGTTTCACATTTTAATTCAATCCTTGGCTTCACTATACCCTATTTCTTTCATTGTTCGAGCATTCCAAGTTAACCTAGAAAATTCAGGTGTTATTTATTGAGATGAGGTAACACGTTGAATAGGAGAATCCTTTGAAAAACCCGCCTTTTGGCTCAACTCTTCGTTACTCAAAATTTCAAAGCCTCATTTACGACTAGTAAACTACGTTTTTGAAATGTTGAAAGCCTCGATTTGAACCAAAAATCCAGTTTTGCAAAGGATGCTATTCAACTACGGTAAATCAATTACTTGAATCAACCCGCCACTATTTGTGGTAAATAATTCGGGTTATTCAATTATCATAAAAGGACAAAAGACAAAAAGACAGTAGATAAGCTTAAGTGCATCAAACTCCTTTCTCAAGGGCAAAACGCGAGTTTATCAGCGACCTGCCAGGAAAACGCAAAGTCAAAAGAGCAAAACACCAATTCGGCTTCTTTTTTAAACTAATACCTGCTTTTTTCACTTAGTCGCTGATTAGAAACTTTTAGTGTCTCAATTCTCACTTTTGAAGGTTCTTTTTACTCTTCTTGTCTTTGAAACGATAGTTTTCAATGTAAGTCGCAGGGTTAACCTGCTTCCCATCTTTCATAATCTCATAGTGCAAGTGAGGAGCAGTAGAAGCACCTGAGTTTCCCGATAAGGCAATTACTTGACCTTTTTTGACTTGATCCCCCAAACTCACTTTGAATTGAGACAATTGTGCATATCGGGTAACAAATCCATTGCCATGATCAATAACAACCATTTTACCGTATCCATCGGTTGCATTTCGAATTTCTGAAACAGCTCCATCAGCCGTAGCGATCACCTTGCTCCCAATCTTGCAAGCAAAATCCATCCCTTGGTGCATTTTCTTTACTTGCTCTATAGGATGCATCCGCATACCAAAACCAGAAGTCATCTGCACATTTTCAGTATCTAAAAAAGGTAAGATAGAAGGCGTACGATCTTGCTGTGATGGACTTTCCTCGTAGATCCTCACATCAGTCATTGGTCCTATGATTGAAGAAATTTCCTCTCCAACATCGTTTAAAGGTTGCGTTGCTTCTTTCGTACAAAAAGCATAGATCATCATTAGTGTCACCGGCACGGTCAAAACATAGATCCAACCGGTACTTTTCTTTTGTTTGTTCATCATTACCATTCGTTTTTTAATCATTTGAAAATTGAAATGACTCGCTAAACCAGAATATTGGGGCGATTGAAGCTGGGAGAACAAAACCTCTTGGTATCCAATTGGATCATTGAATCGTTTTAGTACCCCTGCATCTGCCTGATATTCATGGATTTCGATGAGCGCATTTCGATACCAATAAATGAAGGGATTGAACCAAAACAGCGAAACAACAAAATCCAGCAACAGCCGATCCAACGAATGGAACTGCCGAACATGCACGCACTCATGCGTCAGTATCTGATCAAATGCGCTAGAGCCGAACAACGATCGGGGCATGAACACATCAAAAAAGAAGCTAAACGGTTGAGTTTGTCCAGTTTTAAAAAGTGTGAACCAATCTTTTTTGACTGGCTCTGAATGTTTTTTGAGTTTTTGTAAAGCAAAGAGATAAAGCAGTGAACGAACGAGCAATACCGTAACAATTAGGCCATGAGACCACAAAAGTAAGGGCCAATAAGAAAAATTCTGTTCGTTTTTTATAGGCTCTAATTCAGATTCTGGGAGAGGGAGTATAGGCTCAGACAGCCATACAGTGACAGGACCTTCCCAGGGCGCTTCTGGGACTTCTCCAGATATTGGAAGTGAGATCAAAGGAATAATAAAACCTATAACCAAAGAAAAAATTAGAAAATATCGATTACAGGAATGAAGGGTAGTTCTTTTTAAAAGAAACCAATAAAACGAAAATAGAAGTCCGTGGACTATTACGATCTTTAATAAATAAACGATTAATTCCTTCATGACTTTCGCTTCTCTATTTGTTTGTCTATAAGCTTTCTGATTTCTTTCAATTCCTTCACGGAAAGGTCTTCCCGAGAAGCGAAGAATGAAGCAAACTTTTTAACAGAGTTATCAAAAAAGCTATTTATCAGTCCATTTATGGACTGTTTGGTATATTTTTCTTTCGTAATAAGTGGAAAATATAGCCGTGATTTTCCGTGAGTTTCAAATCCGACGAATTCTTTTTTAACCAGCACATTCACCACAGTAGAAATAGTAGTATAAGCCGGAACAGGCTCCGGATAATGCTTCACAATATCTTTTAAGTACGCTTTTTCTTGTAACCAGAGGCACTGCATTAGTTGCTCCTCTGCTTTGGTCAATTCCTTCATGAGGCAATACTATAACTATAATTATAATCATGCAACTATTTTTATAGTAATCTAATTCCACTGCCAAGGCTTTTCTAAAAATTAATTGGTCTACACTGAAAAAACTTGGTGTTTTAGTTAACCCAAAAAATTTGGGTGTTATTCATTGAGATGAGGTAACACGTGGAATAGGAGGCAATTGATTTCGAATGAGAGGACAACATC
>JBCCLN010000291.1:0-4955 GCA_039026865.1 Bacteroidota bacterium
AAAATTTTTTTCTTAACATTTTCATCTTTTTTCTACTATTCTAGAGGGCACCTCGTAAAAACTCAGTTCAAGAATTTGAGGTAGCGTTTTTTTCTGAGATAAGACGTCAAAAACGGAATTTAGCTGTGTTAAATAAGTATTTTGATAGCGAAGTATCAGGAAAAAAGATCATCTCAAAAAATTGAAAGTGGGTTTTTAGAGGTGCCCTAAAGTGGTGACTTTTGGCTTTCCACTTCAAAGAAGCATTGTAATATTATGTAAGTTGTTGTCTGCGTGAAGAGTACCAGTGTTATAATTGCTGTATTGATCAGTTTCTAGATGTTTGCGAAAACTGATAAATCTATGGGTATCTTAACTCGAAAAATTTGGGTGTTATTCATTGAGATGAAGTAACATGTAGAATAGGAGAATCCTTTGAAAAACCGGATTTTCGGCCCAACTCTTCGTTACTCAAAATTTCAAAAGCCTCATTTACGACCAGTAACTAGTGTCTCTAAGGAAAGACAAACCACTCCCCTAACACCTATCAGTGTAGTTTTTTAGCAAAAACTCAATCGAATCGATCCGAAAGCTTCGATTTGAACCAAAAATCCAGTTTTGCAAAGGATCTATTCAACTACGGCAAATCAATTACTTGAATAACCTGCCACTATTTGTGGTGAATAATACAGTTGTAAGCTGCAAACGAAAAGCTCGTTATAGGTCTTTACTCAGTTATTGCTTTGTTCTCCTGCCCAATAGAAGTCTTTTCTAAACTAGAAATAAGAAACCGATTCGGTATGATGAGAGCATGCTTTCATCTTCACGACAAAGTTTTCAGGATAGCTAGAAATAGTAAAACCCATCCTATAATGAAACTGAGACCTCCGATCGGAGTAATAGCGCCAAGCCATTTTACACCAGTAAAACAAAGCACATAAAGTGATCCGGAGAAGATCACTATTCCTATAATCATGGTTATACCTGAATAATTTGCCCATGATGAGGGGTATTTCATGGAAAGTAAACCAATTCCGAGAAGCGCAAGTGTATGATAAAACTGATAGGAAACTGCGGTTTGGTAGGTTTCAAAATTTCCCGAAGCTGTGAGCTTATTTTTCAGTGCATGCGCACCAAATGCTCCTAAGGACACCGAGACAAAGCCAGAAATTGACGCAAACAAAAGAAAAAGTTTATGCATTGCTTTTATTTTTATGTGATCAGGAATGTGAGTAGCTTTTCATTTAAAAGAAAGTAATTAATAGAATAAATCTTACAATACATCGAATCAATAATCATTGAGTTTTTTTGCATTCAATTGCTCAATCATTTTACAATGCATGTCCACTTGAAGGGTATTACGTTTAAATCTGATAGTTAAATAATATTTAGAGGTCACGTTAACCTTAATCATAAAATACTGCGACTTCCTCTAAAGTCTTTCGTTTGATGTCTGGAACAAAAACTTCATTTTTTGGATAGCCAATTGGTAATAGTAAATAGGGTCTTTCATTCTCAGGTCTTTTTAAAATTTTAGAAAGAAAGTTCATGGGAGAAGGCGTGTGTGTGAGTGTAACAAGTCCCGCGTTGTGAATAGCAGAAATCAACATTCCACAGGCAATCCCTACAGATTCATTTACATAGTAATTGTTCGTCTTTTCACCATTGATTAGTTCATAGACTCTTTTAAAAACGATGACCAACCATGGGGCCTCTTCCAGGAAGGGCTTCTTCCAGTTTGTGCCAAAAGCCTTCAGATCTTTTAGCCATCGCTCGCTCATCCTGCCGTGATAACTCTCATATTCTTCTTTTTCGGCGGCTTCTTTGATCGCTTTTTTGATCTCAGGGTCTGCAACAGCACAAAAAGTCCACGGTTGTTTGTGAGCACCCGATGGCGCCGTAGAGCCGGACATGATCAAATTTTCTATGAGCTCTCTCGAAACAGGTTTTTTTGAAATGTCGCGAATAGTTCTTCTGGTGTCTAGCCAATGATAATAGTCTTTTGACCGCTGGGTAGCTTCTTGAAGTCCATAAGTATCTCTATTATAGCGTGTATGAATGTGGCCGTTTATTTTTTTAGTTGCCATGTTGTTTATGATAAACTGTAAAAAAGCTTAATTTAAATACATAAGCTCGATAATTCCTTTCGATCTTGAAGTATTGGTATTTCTGTTATCTTGGTGACTTTAAATTCTTAGGTGTATCGATGAAGAAATCCTACCTTGTTATTTTTCTTGTAGGCTTATTGGTAGCTTGTAACCCCTCATTTAAGCGGAAGCAGATAAACAAAAGACAATCGATTTCCGAAGAATCCCTCAAGAAACATCTCATCACTCTCTCGTCTAATGAATATCAAGGAAGGAAGCCATTTACTGAAGGGGAGACCAAAACCATCAACTACTTGAAAAAGCAGTTTGAACAATTTGGATTGAAGCCCGGAAATGGAGATACTTATTTTCAGGATGTACCACTTGTAGAATTGAATGCAAAGCCTTCGGAAACCATGATTATTCGTGGAAATGATCAATCTCAAGAACTAACGGTGCTGGATGAATTTGTTGTCTACACCGAGCGAGTAGAAGAATCCGTGAGTCTTGAAAACGCTGACTTGGTATTTGCAGGTTATGGAGTGGTAGCTCCGGAGTACGGTTGGAATGATTATGAAGAACTGGACGTGAAGGGAAAAACGGTCATTGTCCTTATAAACGACCCTGGATTCGCTTCTGACAACTCCGCCTTTTTCAAGGGAGAAACGATGACTTATTATGGCCGCTGGACTTACAAATATGAGGAAGCAGCTAGACAGGGTGCTGCCGGCTGTCTGATTGTACATGAAACCGTACCCGCCGGCTATCCATGGTTAGTGGTAAGAAATTCCTGGTCCGGAGCTAGTCTTTACCTGGATCAGTCGGGAGATAATTATCAACCGACTATCTTAGGTTGGATTACAAGAGAGGCTGCTATCAAGATCTTTGAAGCGTCAAGAAAAGACTTGAAAAATTTCGTAGAGAGAGCCAGACAGAACGATTTTAAAGCTATTGATTTGGAGCTGACCGTTTCTGTTTCAGTCAAAAATGAAATTAAAAAGGATGTTTCAAAGAATGTGGTAGCAATGATTAAAGGTTCAGAAAGTCCCGATGAATATGTTATTTATTCTGCGCATTGGGACCATTTGGGGGTAGGTCAGAAAATAGATGATGATAGTATTTATAACGGTGCTTACGATAATGCTTCGGGCATGGCTACGCTCTTAGGCATTGCCGAGGCGATGGCTCAAGCACCTTCTCCTAAGCGAAGTGTTGTTTTTCTGGCGGTTACAGCGGAAGAACAAGGACTCTTGGGATCCAAGCATTATGCAGAGCATCCGATTTTCCCACCTTTTCAAACGGTAGCCAATATCAATATGGATGGGATCACTACTTTTGGCCCAATGAAAGACCTTACAGTCATAGGTTTTGGTCAATCAGAATTAGAAGACATCGCTGAAAGGGTTGCCAAAACACAGGGAAGATACATTATTGCTGACCCTGATCCCGGGAAAGGTTACTTTTTCAGATCTGATCATTTTCAGTTTGCCAAAATAGGAATTCCTGCATTGTATGCCTCCGGCTCCTATGAGCATATGACTAAAGGGGTGAAATACATGGATAGTATTAACCAAATATATTTAAACACACAATATCATCGACCACAAGATGAATTTCATGAAAGCTGGACCTTCGATGGAATGGCATTAGATGGAGCACTGATGATGGAGGTAGGTTATCGTGTCGCCAATTCAGCGGACTGGCCAAAATGGAAAGAGAGCTCAGAATTTAAATCAATGAGAAAGAAATATTTAAACTAACTATTCAGTATTAATTTATGAGCCAATATTTTATTTTATCTATTCTTTTTATTTCGTTGTTTTTTTCTTGTGTTCAAATAAATGAAGAAAAGGCGAAAGAAGATTCAGTGGTTAATGAAGCACTTTTTGACTATGATGTAGAGGAAAAAGTCTCTGAATTAGGGATAGTGCTAAAAGAACCTACAGCTCCGGTAGCAAACTATGTCAATTCTGTCCGGTCGGGAAATCTTATTTTTTTGGCAGGAAAAGGGCCTACTAGGGCTGATGGTACTCGAGTTACAGGAAAAGTAGGAGCAGACCTCACGATCGAAGAGGGGTATGAAGCTGCAAGGCTCGTGGCAGAAGCACAATTATCCGCCCTCAAATCTGAAATTGATGATTTAAATAAAGTAGTTCAAATCATCAAAGTCTTGGGAATGGTGAATTGTACTAGTGAGTTTGGAAACCAACCTGAGGTAGTCAATGGGTTTTCAGATGTCATGGTTGAGGTATTTGGTGATCGTGGTAAACATGCTCGCGCCGCGGTGGGAATGGGATCACTCCCCCGTAATATTGCAGTAGAAATCGAGATGATTGTAGAGGTGCGGGATTAACCCCTCCGTTTCTTTCCTTTAAGGCACCTCTAAAAACTCAGTTCAAAGAGTTTGAGGTAGCGTTTTTTTTCTGAGACAAGACGTCAAAAACGGGGTTTAGTAGCGTTAACCCGAAAAATTCGGGTGTTATTCATTGAGATGAGGTAACACGTTGAATAGGAGGTAATTGATTTCGAATGGGATGCCAAAATCCTTCCCCAAATTTGAGGAATCAAAAATCATTTAGTATGAATATTAAACTACGGTAAATCAATTACTTGAATCAACCCGCCACTAGTTGTGGTGAATCATGCAGGTTAAACAAATCACGTCTCCAAAAAAGACCTCTTATTTAGGCATTTATTTGATAAACAGAAAATTAATAGACTGGTGTTCTCTCTAACAAGTTTGCATTATCTTCGATTAATTACTTATGGGAACCTCTCTTCAATCTCCGCAAGAAATTAAAGCCTTCATTGTCGCTACTATACAAGATGAGTTGAAGAAAACCAGAACTTCCAGCTTTTCTGGCATTGATAAAGAATTGTTAGAACGAA
>JBCCLN010000292.1:0-4917 GCA_039026865.1 Bacteroidota bacterium
GCAGAATTGACTTTGAGTCATAATTTTAATCGCTATTATAATGATGATAAAACCAATCTTGCAGTGATGATTGGCACATCGATAGACTTAAATTAATATATGCTAGGAATAGACACCATTGACCTAAGGATATTAGTTCAGAGAATTGAAGCTAATAAAGATTATTTTATTCTTAACATTCAAGATACAAAAAGACACGATCAAGAATATAGCCTGGGACTCTACTATCAGCAAGCATTCAATAGGTTTGAACTAAATTTTCAAAGCACTATTGGTAGAAACATTAACAGATATTAAGCAGATGACATAAGTAATATCGCACTTTCTACCGGGTTAAGGTATTTTTTGAATTGGACAATATATGACAAAGATGAAATATATTAATCTATTGATATTTATCTATCTGATAATTGCCTTATTTATCAGGGTTTTTATAGGTATCAATTTAACCTATGGTCTTGGATTTCTTGCCGTCTTAGGTGTTGCGGTTTTGTTCTTGCAAAAGAAGAGAATCAAATTTTCGAAAAACCCTATGAAAATGGAAGGATATCCTTATAAACTAAGGGTTTACGTCATTTGTGTACTACTTTTTATTCCTATGCTTTTTAAGTATTTAGGACTAGAGATCTATCCGTCAATTGTCATGCCTGGTGGTATTGCATTGATCTCTTCAACAGATGAAATAGTGTCTTTTAAAAGCTCTCAATTATACGGTATTTCAAAAGAAAGAAGAGATACAATTCCTATTGATGTAGCCTATTTCTTAGATCCTGCACCTACACATTATTTCGGAGCCTTTCAGAGAAGTGGTTTCGGAATGAAAAATGGATCTAAGGGAGAAATTGATGCGGCAAAAGCAAGGTGGCGTTTAAAACTAAGAAGGATCGGATGTATTGATTCACTTTTTCTTTTCAGAAAGTATCAAACCATATTTCCTTCTGAGCTAAGAGAAATTCTTGATGAAAAAAGCTACTTACTCTATTGATCTCGGATGGGCATCATTTTTTGAGTTAATTAAAAAAAACGCTCATGTAGCTGAAGATGGTGTTGGACTGTCGGTTGTAAGAATATTCATCGCTACTTATATGTTGTGCTTTGGCACTGTATCCTGGACTTGGATTGCTCAATTCCCCGATTCTTTTCATAGACCGCACGTTTTCAACGTCGTTGGGCAAATAATCGGTGGCTTCCCTTCTCATGAAGTTCTACTTTCCTTGCAATGGATGTATATATTTTCTTTGTTAGCTGTGATAATAGGTTTAAAAGCACGAATTTTTTCTTTTCTAGCTTTTATTCTTCTCATTTTCTTAAACGGCATAGCTTATTCGTTTGGTAAAATAGATCATAGCATTTTGCTTACCCTTTTGTTTTTTGCCCTTAGTAAAACCAACGCTGGTTGTAAGCTAGCCGTCTACCCGGATAAACCACTTTCTATTGAAAAACAGGACATTTATACAGGGCTTTTTGCCATCATTATTTGCTTTGGCATATTCAGCGCTGGCTTTCCTAAGGCACTTATGTGGATCGATTTTGATATGAGTACCAGTGGTATTCTTAGATGGTATTATGAAGGCTATTATTCGCTAAACAGAAGAGAACTTCTAGCACCCTATTTTATTTATGTCCCCACAATTCTTATTGAACCGATGGAATATCTGGTTCCATTATTTGAAATGTCTGGTTTTTACTTTCTTGTTCGATCCAAGAGGCATTGGAGACTTTGGCTTTGGCTTCTTGGCTTATTCCACCTTTCGAACTTATTAATTTTAAATATCTCTTTTAAGCAGTACCTTATCGTTTATGGATTTTTTCTTTTTGCAAGCACACTTCATCTTTTTAAAAAGAATACTTATCTATTGGCGCTTTTCCTTTTCTTCATTTCGTTTACAGTGATTTTTAGGGGATATGAGTTAATTACCAATTTTGAAGGTACGGTGGATGGATTATTTGAAACATCTCCTCTTGCTGATATTTTGCATTGGGTTTTCTACTTAACGTGTGGAGCCCCTTATATTATCTGGTCATTCATCCCCTTTACTAAAAGGGCCAAAACAGATGCAAAAAATACTTATAGTAATAATGCCAAACAAATGTAGTAACTGATACTTTATTTAATAGATGTTAGGAATAGACATAGTTGACCTAAAAGACCCTAAACTTAAAATTCGGGGAGACCGAGCGCTTCAATTGATTTTAAATAAACATGATGAATTACTATCGCATGAAAGAAATTACTGGATCGTATGGTCAGCTAAGGAGGCAGTTTTTAAATGTCGGAGAGAGGCTTTGAACTTTTCACCAACACATATCCCTATTCAGTTGAAAGAGATGAATAAGGTAATTTCATTTACCTCTAGCGAACTAAATGGAAAAATAGCGATGACTGATTCGTATGTACTCGCACTCTGCGCTGATGAAATAGACAAAATAGGTTTTCAAATCTTTGAAAGTAAGGAAATTAGTAACAGTAACACTACTCGAGAGTCTATCATCACTTTTTTCAAAAAAAGACGTATTGAGGTAAGCATTGGTGCCGATGATTTAAATTTGCCCATTTTATTACCTTTCAGGGAACCTATCTCATTATCCCATCATGGCCATTGGTCAGCGTTTGTTTATCCAAAATACATAACTGGGTAAGCATTTCTATTTTTGCGATTATGCATAAGAAAAACCTCATTGCCATTTTTCTGCTAGTTTTTGGAATGATGCTCTCTTCATTTGCCTTTTATACCTACCAAATCCTGTATACGCCTAATGTTTTGGTTGAAGATCAGGCAAGATTTCTGACCATACCACATGGCATGAATTTTAAAGATTTCCA
This sequence comes from Bacteroidota bacterium, assembly GCA_039026865.1. Classification (GTDB taxonomy): domain Bacteria; phylum Bacteroidota; class Bacteroidia; order Cytophagales; family Cyclobacteriaceae; genus Ekhidna. The sequence goes on from JBCCLN010000292.1 coordinate 2,825, forward strand.
AAATGCACTATCAAAAGAACGGATAATTAACGATGCTGTATCTTTTGGTTTTTTAGCAAAATTGAAAGACCTGGATACTAACCTAAAGCCCGGTATGTATTCACTAGAACCAGATATGACCAATTTGCAGTTAATCAATCTGCTTCGTTCAGGAGAGCAAACACCCGTTAATCTTACTTTCTCCAATGCCAGGCTGCTATCAGAGCTTCCAAAAAAGCTCACTCGGAACCTTGAAATAGATTCAGCAGATATGGCACAGCTACTTCTAGGAGACTCTACTGCACAGAATTATGGATTCAAACCAAATACGTTCATAAGTATGTTCATTCCCAACACCTATAAGGTCTATTGGACCGATACATCGAAAGAGATTTTAGATCGGATAAAACGAGAATATGATCTTTTTTGGACAGATGAACGTACAGAGAAAGCGGAAAACCTGAATATGACTCCTATTGAGGTCTCAACTTTAGCATCTATCGTTCAGGGAGAGACCAACAAGATGGATGAGGCACCCACGGTTGCAGGAGTTTACATAAATAGGTTACAAAGAGGAATTCCCTTACAAGCAGATCCTACTTTGGTATACGCCATCGGTGATTTTAGCATCCGTAGGATTTTAAACAAAGACAAAGCATTCGAGTCTCCTTACAATACCTACAAGTATACAGGGCTTCCACCAGGCCCTATCAACATGCCATCCATAGCGGCATTAGAAGCCGTACTTAATTATACGGACCATAGTTATTTGTATTTCTGTGCTAAAGAAGACTTTTCCGGGTATCACGTTTTTGCCAAAACACTGGAGGAGCATAACAGAAATGCACGTAAATTTCAGCGTGCATTGAATAGAGAAGGAATCTATCGCTAATGTATTCTTTTGAAACAAAAATTCGTGTAAGATATGCCGATACCGATAAGATGGGGTTTGCTTATTATGGTAATTATCCAAAGTATTACGAAATAGCACGAGTAGAAGCTTTTAGATCCCTTCACTGTCCCTATAAGGAAATAGAAGATGGTGGCATTGGTATGCCGGTTTTAGATCTCTCCATAAAATACTATCAGCCCGCTAAGTACGATGATTTACTCACTGTCAAAGTTATTGTCCCAGAAATGCCAAGGGCAAGAATACGATTCTTGTATGAAATAAAAAACGAGACTGGCGAACTTATTAATTCCGGTGAAACCACTTTAGCGTTTATGCATCTTAAAATAAAAAAACCCGTGAAAATGCCAGAAAAATTAAAAAATGCTATCGCTCCATTTTTCAATTAAAATCAATTTGTGCGTTTCCCTAAAAAACCTAGTTTTGAGATCTTAAATTTAAAAAATCATAGAGGCGTGGCAGAGTGGTCGAATGCGGCGGTCTTGAAAACCGTTGTACCGCGAGGTACCGGGGGTTCGAATCCCTCCGCCTCTGCATTTTCGATAAGCAAACAAAGCAAAACCCTTTCATACGGTATGTATGGAAGGGTTCTTTGTGGGTGTCCCGACATGGGTGATAACCATAAGGTGTAAGTCTCGAACACGCCCGCCTGTAAGGTGCGTTAGCTGAAGGCAAGGGTGTCCATTGCGAAGTGAAATCCGAAAGAAGTCGTAGGCCTATTTCTGGCTTGGTGAACAGAAACGGGCTAAAGTCGGGGTTTTCAAAGGATTCTCACATTCAGCGTGTTACTTCATCTCAATGAATAACACCCGAATTCTTCGGGTTGAGGAATTGCCTTATACCGAACGTAGGCAAGGTGGTGTGAGAAAATAGATAGGGAAATAATCCCTATTTTCCTACTCTATTACAGAGAAGGTACCCTATATTTAGTAGATGTCTAACCGTGTATTAATAGTAGATGACGATCCTTCTTTCAATAAAATGTTAACTACATTTTTGATTAAAAACGGTTTTAATATCATCTCTGCGTTTTCTTCTCGTTCTGCACTGGATGCGCTTAATAAAGGTCAATTTGATCTAGTTCTCACAGATTTTAAGCTTCCTGACATGGATGGGCTCTCACTCATTACGAAAATTAAGACCCAAAAATCAAAGTTACCTATCATCCTAATGACGAGTTATCAAGATATTCGTACTGCCGTAA
>JBCCLN010000293.1:0-4815 GCA_039026865.1 Bacteroidota bacterium
ATTGACAAGTTTTCGAATTCTTCATGACTTAAGTGGCCATTAATGGTACCGTGATTATTATTTTCATCTTTAACATCAATCTCTTTGAAACCAATTTGGGTTTCGTTTAAATAAAAGCTTCCGTTTAATGTATAATCAGTGTTTAAGTAGTTAACATGCAGTCCGGCATCTTCAATTTTACCGCCTCCCATCAAAATAGGCGCTTTAAGTGGCCCTGTGATACTCAACTCACCTGTAGCAGTGCCAAATATTTCTGTAAAATAAGAATCGAGGAAGGGTTCCAGTATCTTCAGTTCGGTTTGATTCAGTTCCGCTGTTAAATTTAGTCCTTCATTTCCGGGAGCATATGTTCCTTCAAGATCCAGCACTTTTTGATCCAGCCGATGTATGGCAAAGTTTACGTCGAAGTTTTTGTTTTGATTATTCCAGGTATTCTTGCAGGTGATATCACCTACTAAAAACTCATTTACGCTAAACCTGTAAATGGTGAGATCGCTGGTTACTCTCATGTCATGATAATAGTCTTGCATAGATGTAGACCCATTTACTATACCATCTAAATCCTTACTTAGGATAGTATTTATTGACCCTATGTCAATGCTGTCCAAAGTAAGTAGCAGTTTTTTTTCTTTGTTCTCAGATAACTCCCCTTCGAGCTTAATATTTTGATTTTCGTGGTAAAGGCTTAAATCGTTAATTTTTATTTCTTTACCTGATATAGATATTAAGTTGTCTGCTCTTAACGACCATTTATCATCTAATATGTGAACATCTGATGGTGAAAATTGAATTTCAGTTTTGTTGTCTAAGAAGTCTATTTCTCCTAATAGACGCAGATAGTTTGGATAAGCCACTTGATCTATATCCAATTCGAAATCAATGTGCTTGTTATTCCAAATGGCTTCCAGGAACAAATCCTTGGTTTCTATGCCTGATATATTTTCATTTTCAGATGTGGCATAGAGCGAAGCAAGCACGCTTGTACTATCTGAGATCTTAGAAATACTCAATTGCATTTCATTGCCTAAGAAATGATCGTTTTTGTAGTTAATGGAATCTATTAATGTACTTATATTCAGTATTGAAGTATATCCTCCGATTAAATCGCCTGCTACTTTAGTAGAGGGTGATATATATAGCTCGGGGCTAAACACTTTGGCTATGGGCTCAAAGTCATTGATATTGAGAACATAATTCACTTGGTAGTCTGGTGGACGTTCATGTTTGGAATTGTAGTAGGTCTCCAGAGCTACTTTGTCATTTTCCAGGTTCAATTGATATTCGAATAGGAGTTTGTTGATTTCTTTATAAACTGTACTGAAATTAAACCGTCCATCAATTTTTGCATTAAACAAATTTGTGCTTATAAATACGTTGCGAACAGCTTCATCTCGATCTGAAATAATACCTAAAGAATCAATTCTTAGCTCTTGGCCCCCTCTTCTAACGGTCGTATTTTTGAAATTAGCCATGCCAAGTATATTATCTACTTTCAGGCCTTGCGCATTTACATTAAGGTCGCTGCTTATGAAAACAGGCTCTTCAGTAAAATTCAACTTGCTTAGAAAGGCGGTGTCTAGTTTTGCGCGAACATTAAAGAAGTCAACTCCCCCTCTTACGTCAATGGATCCATTGAGGTCAAGCTTAAGATTTGGATCGTTAACTTTGACATCTCCTTCGAAAAATTCTTTGGTGAATCTGGCATTCGTTTCTATCGCGTGGTACACATAGTCATTTAAGCCGATGCTATCAATCTTTCCGTCCAAGACAAAATCTGCCTGATTTAGGGTAAAACCTTTACCTGAAATCTTACCGTCGAGCGTTACTTTGCCAAAAAGCTCGTTAGAAGTATATCCACCTAAATCAAAATTGATCATTTTAAGAGCGCCACGATAAGAAGAATTATTCACCTCGTCCTGGAGCTTTAAGTTTATATCGGAAGTAATTCTGCCATACTCAGTGAAGAAATCACCATTGGCCACAAAGTCATTAACAAACCCGAAAAAATTAGCGTTAAAACCTATATTTTTTAAAGGGGCCAACCTCCTGTAAGTCCTTTCTCTTAAATACTTTTTTAGATCTTCAGTGACAGCATATGAGTTCGTCAGATCAAGGTCTATGAATGTTTCGTCTATGATAGGAAGCCCTACAAGCCTGGCATCTCCACGAATTATGGAACCGCCGCTTAACTTCAGGTCCAGGTCCTTTATTTGTAATGAATTTATTCTACCCTTGTATATACCGGACAGCTCAAAGTACTCACTGAAATCCTCGAATAAAGGTATAAAAACGCCAAGCTCATTGCTATGAATAAGACTATTTTTCAGATCTGCGTTAATCGTAACGTTAGACACAAATTTTCTTAAATCGGTTGCCTTTCTGTACTTAAACTCTACCGATTCTTTGATGCGGCTTTTTCCCACTATTAAATCCAACTCATTAAATTTCATCGCTTGGTTAGAATAAAAAAAATGGGTCTTCAGCCTATCAATGCTTAAGTCGGAAGTGGTATCTTTTCCTTTTAATTCAAGGACATGCATGCTTAATGTGTCGCCCAGTGAATAGAAATTCTGAATATCTGCGGAAATAGAAGAAACGCTAAACCTGTTATAGTTAAACCCAATTTTCACCGAATCGTTGAATGGGTCAGTATAGCTGAAAAGGGTTTCACTGAGTTTGATATTGCCAATGGTGAAAGCGACTGTTTTGGTTTTCTTCTTTCTGTCTTTTTTGTTGAGATTTCTTAAATTTCTAATGAACTGATCCATATTCAGGACAATAGAATCACCCATTTTAATTTTCTCCAAGGAAACATAGGCGTTGTTAAGATACAGATCATCCAAAGATGGGTCTTCTTCTAATAGAGTTTTTAACTTATAGTTGATATTGACCGTTTTTGCCTCGATCATAGGGTTTCCGAATGGATCTAGAACTCTTAAACCCTCTAATTCTACCTGATCGAACCAGTCGATATTGATTCGGTTAATTGAAATTTGATAGCTAGTGGCCTCTGAAAGTCGCTTGGAAATGTAGTTTACCAGCTTGGTTTGGACGTAGGGGACCTGAATAGCTCCTGCTGCAGCTGCCAATAAAAGAAACACTGACAGCAGAAACCAAAGAATTGCTTTGGCAAATCGTTTTTTAATAACTTGCGCCAAAATTTAATCAAATGGGTCCCACATTGCTTGCCATAGAGTCATCATGCGATGAAACTTCCGCTTCCGTCATCGAAAATGGCAAAGTACTTAATAATATAGTAGCAACGCAATCTGTACATGAAAATTATGGTGGAGTAGTACCTGAATTGGCTTCTAGAGCTCATCAACAGAACATTGTTCCCGTGGTAAGTCAGGCTTTACAGAACACTGGAATAAAAAGGTCTGATTTAGATGCGATAGCGTACACCCAAGGTCCTGGTCTTTTGGGAGCTTTGCTTGTAGGCGCCTCTTTTGCTAAGTCAATGGCTTATTCATTAGATATTCCGCTAATTGCTGTCAATCATATGCAGGCTCACATTCTTGCGCATTTTATTGATAAGCCCAGGCCCAGGTTTCCATTCTTATGTTTAACAGTAAGTGGAGGGCATACTCAAATTGTGCTGGTAAATGACTTTCTGGAGATGAAAATCATTGGACAGACCGTAGATGATGCTGTCGGAGAGGCCTTTGATAAGTCTGCCAAACTGATGGGTCTGCCGTACCCTGGTGGGCCCTTAGTCGATAAATACGCTAAATTAGGAGATCCATTAAAGTATTCCTTTCCGGATAGCGAGGTACCAGGCTTAGATTTTTCTTTTAGCGGGATAAAGACTGCTTTTCTGTATTTTCTTCGAGATGAGATCAAAAAAGATGGTGACTTCATAAAAAATAACCTTCACGACATCTGCGCAAGCCTCCAGAGATCGTTGATTGATATGTTAATGTCCAGATTGATTAGGGCGAGTGATCAATTAAAGATTAAAGTAATTGCAATTGCGGGTGGCGTATCGGCTAACTCGGGTTTAAGAGATACGTTAGAGTTAGAAGCAGAGAAAAGACAATGGCAAGTGCACATTCCTGAATTTCAATATTGTACTGATAATGCCGCCATGATTGCAATGGCGGCACATTATCAGTATTTAGAAAGGAAATTTTCTCCATTAGATATAAGTCCGAACCCTAGAATGAAATTTGGAAATGTGTAAGCAAATTTCTTCAGGCGATCAGATTACTCACACCTTTCAGGTAAAGCCGGAAGATTTGGCGACGTTTCAAGATTCAAATGTTCATGAGGTATGCTCTACTTTTGCGTTGGCAAGAGAGATCGAATGGTGCTCAAGAAAATTTGTATTGAAAATTAAGGACGATGATCATGAGGGCATTGGAATCAAATTGAATATAAACCACAAATCACCTGCTTTTCTGAACAATACGGTGGAAATTATTGCCTCTGTTCAAAGCTTTATTGAAAACGAGCTTATTTGCTTCTTTGAAGCCAGAGTAGGAGCAAGAATAATAGCCGACGGAATTACCGGACAAAAGCTTTTGAAGAAAAGTCGGATCAAAGAGATTTTTTCTACCTTTGACGAACGATGACAAAGGAAAAGCCAAGATTTTCAAATAATATTAATATTAAAAACCGTAAGGCAAGTTATGAGTATGAATTCGTTGATACATACGAGGCGGGGATAGTATTAAAAGGAACTGAAATCAAATCGATCCGCGAAGGTAAAGTAACGCTCCAGGATGGTTATTGCTTTTTTGAAAAAGGTGAGCTTTTTAGTAAAGGAATAAATATAGCTCCATATGAGCAAGGATCATTTTACAACCATGATCC
>JBCCLN010000294.1:0-4814 GCA_039026865.1 Bacteroidota bacterium
ATACCGATTTTCTTATCGATCGGACAGAAGACAAAATTTTATTTACCGAATAGATTTTAGTAATGGGGAGTTTTTTAATGGTACTCGTCTCAATATAAAAGGAGGCTTTACTTTTAGATTTCCTCCTATTATCCAAGTGGAGCTAAATGGAGAATACAATCAGGTGAAACTACCAGATCCATACAGCGATTCTGACTTGTATCTTATAGGAACCAGATTTGATTTTACATTATCTAATAACTTATTTTTCACTTCTTTCATTCAGTATAATACACAGGCAGATAACTTAGGTCACAACTCCAGGTTTCAGTGGAGATTTAAACCGGTTTCCGACCTATTTATTGTTTACACTGACAACTACATTACTCCAGACTTTATGCCCCGAAATAGAAGTCTGGTTGTCAAGCTAAGCTATTGGTTAAATCTTTAAATAGCTAAGGCTTTCGTGATTTGAATAGATTGTATTTTAAGATTCATGATTCATAATCTTAATCAGGATTATTCACTACAAACAGTGACGGGTTGATTCAAGTAATTGTTTTATAGCAGTTGAACAGAATCCTTTGCAAACTGGATTTTTGGTTCAAATCGAGGTGTTCAGAATTTCAAAAACGTAGTTTACTGGTCGTAAATGAGGTTTTTGAAATTTTGAATAACGAAGTGTTGGGCCAAAAGGCGGGTTTTTCAAAGGATTTTAATATTTGTCGTGAATGATTTTTGATTCCTCAAATCGGGGGAACGATGTTGTCCTCTCATTCGAAATCAATTACCTCCTATTCCACGTGTTACCTCATCTCAATGAATAACGCCCGAATTTTCGGGTTAAGCCATAAAAGCGGCACTGTTGCTAATTGCATCATTCACGGGTACCTAGTTCGTATTTGTGGGCTATTTTCAATATGACAAAAGACTTGAAACGGAATGAGAACTATAAATATACAATTCCAGTCCTAGATACGATCTTTTTTTCTTATGGCTTTATCAACTTCTGTGAGATTATTCTGACTCGACTTGGAAATCAACTCCAAAAAGGTATTGTAGCAACTAATTTAATCAGTGGAAGAAGATGAACTATTTTCCATGAAAATTAATGAAAGTAAGTATAAGTATAGGTTTACAAATACACTGAAATGTTTATCCAAAAATTATGATTCTTTTCATTCCTTATTTCCTCCTATTTCAAATAAATATCCTAATGAAACTCCGGCATTCCAAAGATTACTAATGTCAGGTATTCTTGTGGTCAGATCCCCTGCATCTATAAAATTACTAATACTATAACCAAAAAAACCCTCCAAATGAATCATTCCAAAAGAAAACTCACGAAAAATACCACCGCTAGCTCGCACTCCGTAGCCTAGCTTGTTATCCCTATCCGGTTCATAAGTATAAAAATCTTGCCCTCCGACCAAACTACGCTCACTAGAAGAATTTTCATCTAAATTAGGTGGCTGATCTAGATTATATTGTATCAGGAATTCAAAGTAAAATCCCGCGGTAATAAAATAGTTATTCCTATTTCCGAAGTATCCTATCGCTTCAACGGGAAATTCCAAATAGCTCATCTCTGCTTCATATGATGGTTCATCATTAAGAAAATTTTGCTTCCATCCCTTTTGCATATAATTAATAGAAAATTGAAGGCCGGATTTAAGAAAAATATTCCTCCTTTCATGAAAATATTTTAGCATTAAGCCCGCATGAAAACCATTATTAAATCCTATATCGCTACTATAACTGAAAATCGTATGGTCAATAAAAGCGGAACTTGTATGCCCACCTGCCTTTAATCCAATAAAGGTGTGCTGTGCCATGCCTACATTTAATAGCAAAAGGGCATAAAAAAGCAATATAAATCTCATGTGGCTTTAAAATTACTTGGAGTCCATAAGAGATGTACACAAAAATGATTCCTGATTAACTCGAATTTCAAGACATTGCGCCGCTGAGGCGGCTATGTAGCATAAAATAGCTAACTAAAAGTGCATTTGTAAGTTTTTGATTTTCAAATGGTTGCATTTTAGTTAGATGGAAAAACGCTTGCTACTATCAAGAAACAGATGGCCAGAACGGGGATCTCCTTAGCCGAATTAACTGCTACTTGAGAGGAAGTTAGATGGAAAAATTTGAGTGTTATTCATTGAGATGAGTTAGCACGTGGAATAGGAGGTAATTGATTTCGAATGAGAGGACAACATCGTTTCCCCGATTTGAGGAATCAAAAATCATTCAATATGAATATTAGAATCCTTTGAAAAACTTGCCTTTTGGGCCAACTCTTCGTTACTCAAAAATTTCAAAAGCTTCATTTACGATCAGTAAACTACGTTTTTGAAATTCTGAAAGCCTTGATTTGAACCAAAAATCCAGTCTTGCAAAGGATTCTTATGGTTTTATCATTAAGCAGCCAAGAGAAGGTAGTTGAGTACTTACATTATTCTATACGGGATTTAAGTGCGATGCTTCATCTCCAATGAATGTTCAAAGCCCTGATTTTTTAATCAGTGTTTTACGTTCCATTTAAAATGCGGGTAGGGATCCAATCACCATTAAATTCATAGGCTTGTATGGCTGCCACAAAAAGTTAGCTGCTCTATGTTACTTTTACCATATCTTGAAATCCGCGCTAAAAAAGATTGTCAGTTAGTTCCCCTTGGTAACAACTAATCAGGTCTGAATCAACTATGCGATAAATTGGTGGTATCTTTCTCAATAGTTACGACAGAGTTAATCAAGTTAGAGCAATTCAAAAGGAAATGCAGCATAGATTTGAATTGTATTTAAAGTAATGTCAGTTTCAGAGTTATCTAATGCATTAATATTATGTTAACCCAAAGATGTACCTAAACCCAAAGTTTAAAGTGCGACTATTTAATTCGAGCCCAAAATCAAAACTACCATTGAGATTCTCGACTTCATCAGTAAACCCGGTTTTTACCCCATTGACTTCTGATTCCGCCTTAATTAAAAACCCAAGTTGAGGGCCAAAATGAATATTGATCCATTCTTTGAGATAAAATTTAAGTAGAATCGGGACATTAATAAAACTTATTCTATCTGTACCACTCACGAAACCAATGTTATATTCACCTCCTTCAAGACTATACATTACTTCAGGTGCAATAAATAATACCTCTGATACTTTGATCTCAGAAAAAAATCCTGCATGAAATGATGTGTAGGTGCTTGAGGTCACTGAAACCCATCGTCTTCTATTTTTTCTTTTGCTAAATTAAGTCCACCTTTCAAGCCTGCTTTCTGGGCTTGAACTAAAAATGAACAACCTATTAATAACAGAGAAAAAAGTATCCTCATTTTTTAATCACATTTTTTCGATAACAATAAATAAACAATGGTTAGGTATCTAAAATTTTCAAGCAAAGCCCCCTACTATAGCTTAGGTGAGCTATCAGGTAAAACGGAGCGTATATGGCTTGTATTTCACGGCTACGGACAATTAGCAGAGTACTTTACTAAAAAGTTCGAGAAGTTAGATTTAATGAAGAATTTTATCATCGCCCCCCAGGGACTTTCGAAATATTACCTCAAGGGTGTTCATGGACGTGTAGGTGCATCTTGGATGACTAAAGAAGACCGTTTAACAGAAATTGAAAATCAGTGCTCCTACATTGATGCAGTGCTAAATCGATTTGATATTTCCGGGAAACAGCTCGTCTATTTTGGATTCTCTCAAGGCTCTGCCACAATGGGTCGTTACGCAGCCCATGCTAAAATCCCCTTCCAAAAAATGATCATATGGGCGGGGACTTTCCCTCCAGACACGAATACTAAGGATTGGAAATACCTTAATGGTGATGAAAAAATCCTTTATTACATCTCAAAAGAGGATCATTTTTTCAAAAAGGAAATGATCGCTCAACAAAATGAGGTGGTCAAAAAAGCATTAGGAAAAAAACCAGAACTTCACTGGTATGATGGCGGACACCGTGTCATTCCTGAGATAATTCTTTCCCTTTAAGTGTAAATTAAAATTAGTTAGATACCAACCAATGAAGAATTTATTAATCATATTGCTCTTGTTAATGAGCGCAATTTCTCTGGCACAAGAAGAAGAAAAATCAGAGAACGATAGCACCAAAAAACAACCAAAGAGCTTCCTTTAGAACCCAAACGTAAACTTCAATTAAAAACAACTGAAGGTACCTGGATTTCCCTTGATGTTCATTCCAACAGACAAGAAATCATTTTTGATATGATGGGAGATTTGTATACGCTTCCGATATCAGGTGGAAAAGCCACTCCGGTCACTTCCCGGAATGGCTTTCGATAATCACCCAAGATACTCTCCCGATGGTAAATCCACCGTTTTTATCTCAGATAGAAGTGGTTCTGAAAACATTTGGTAACTTCTCAATAGTTGGAGGTTAATTTACGTGAGAACAACTCAGGTAGATAGTCAATTTTATTACTTCCCGTCAGTGGGTCATAAAGAAAATCCCAAAAAAAGACGTCCAACTTTCTACACGTTTTTTTCAGGGAAGCAAAGGTGTCTCTGGCCTTTCTTCCATTGGGGCTTCTGGTAGAACCACTGATTTTTCTTTTTTTCACCTACTCCCTGATACTTTTGGTTACCTCCAACTATTGAGAAGTTACAATTTTTGCAAATAATACCTCCCCTACATTTAGAGCGAACAACTAAAAATTGCACTTCTTAGAACTAATTTTATTAAAACTTTCAGCATGATCCCAGATCCCCGAACCAATCGGCACAAAACCTTCCTCTATCCCATCGAAGAAATCTTCTTTTTGGTCATCAGTGCGGTCCTCTCCAGTGCCAACCACTGGACCTCCAT
>JBCCLN010000295.1:0-4795 GCA_039026865.1 Bacteroidota bacterium
ACTAAACTAAAAAAATACTATCGCATCCATTGGCAAACCTTTTTCGCTTGAGGAGGGTTACAGGATTGTTTGTAAATAACTCCACCGGAGCTATCATATTTTGCACCGGTGACAGACTTAAGGCAGTTCACCTCATTTCTCAATTTTAAAACACCAAGGAGGCCAAAAACAATGGCTTCCTTATACTCTATAATATCATTGTTCGGTATATGCACACTTACTGATCCTGTTAAATAGTTTCTTAAACAATCAACCAAAAAGTCATTCTTTGCCCCTCCACCCGTCACCAACAATTGACTACCGTCCCTGACAAATTTCTTTACATCTTTAGCAACAGAATAAGCAACATGATGAACTGCTGTACATAGCTTGTCTATTATGGAAATATCGCTGCTTTCTAATAGAGGGACAACCGATTCGGTAAACCACTCGTAACCGGTAGATTTCGGAAAAGGTAATTCATAATATAAAAGATCATTCAACTCTCCAAAGAGAGATTTATTCAATACTCCCGACATAGCCATTCTACCTCCTTCATCATATTTAAGATCGATCTGGGTGGCCAGATAATTTAAGATCATGTTTGCCGGCCCGATATCATAGGCTAAGCGCTGATCATCTTGATCAAAAGAGATATTTGATATGCCCCCTAGATTCAGGCAAAAGTCATACTCCGAAAAAAGATATTTATCTCCTACAGGCACTAAAGGGGCACCTTGTCCTCCCAATGAAACGTCCCTTGATCTAAAATCGCAGATTACCGTTAACTCCGTAACGTTGGCCAGTTGTTGACCATCTCCTATCTGGTAGGTAATACCTTCCTCTGGCCGATGGTGAACTGTATGCCCGTGGCTGGCGACATAATCAGCTTTAACGCCAAATTCTTGCATGAAAGCGTTGACTTTTTCTCCTAGCCAAATACCATAATCAATATTAAGTTTTAACAGATCTAAGGCCGATAGATCAATGGACTTCTTTAGTTTTAGCCGCATCCCATCATCATAGTCAATGGTCTGCGCAGCTCTCAAGTCAAATTGCCATTCCCCCCGCTCATGCTTGAAGTCACAATATACGATATCTAAACCATCTAGAGATGTACCGGACATTAAACCAATTATACCGTAGTTATGAGTCATTTGGCGTAAGCACAAAAAATATGCATGCCGGTTTATTTGTACTCAAGTACAGGTTCATTCACTTTGGCCATCCTTAACACCTGACGAAAGCACTTATCCGGACTTCTATTATCCTAAGATACCATTATATGGTGAAGTAAATGAATACTTCTAATCCTTCAAATAATTATTGAACCTAAGAACCTCTAATACTAAGGATCTACAGACTTCGGCTATACATTTAAAACCTTCTCGTTCCTACCACTAAGCAAGAACCTCGGAAACTACCTGAGCAAACTTTATGATCTTAAAAGGTTTACCTTCATCATCCAGTATGGGGGTATAATTAGCAGTGATCTTAATTCTACTTTTGTCTTTTCTAAGCCTGTTAAATTCTCCGGTTTGAGATTTACCATTTCGAAGATCCTCCCAAAAATTCTTGTATTCTTCGCTCGTAGCGTATTCTTCATCTACAAAAATCCTGTGATGATGACCTTTGACTTCGGCCAACTTATATCCCATAGCTTTAAGAAATATTTCATTGGCATGGAGTATGGTCCCGTCAAGCTCAAATTCAATCGAACCCATTGTATTATTAATAGCACTTATCTGACCTTCAAACTCTAAAGACTTAAGTTTTTCTTTCGTCACAACATGTGCAAATTTAATTATCTTGAATACCTTACCTTCAGAATTTATTATAGGCGTGTAACTAGCACTTAACCAAACCGGGTTACCAAGCTTATCAAAACGTTTGAACTCGCCTGTTTGTGAATGACCTTGCCCCAGTACTTGCCAAAATTCCTTATAAGATTTACTTTCAGCGTAAGTTTTATCTACAAAAATACTGTGGTGATGACCCTGCACTTCTTCAAGCGTGTAGCGCATTGTTTTCAAGAATAACTCATTGGCTTCCAGGATAATACCATTTAAATCAAACTCGATGGCCGCTATGGTGTTGTTAATAGCATTTATTTGACCCTGGAAATTCAGAGACTTGTTTTTTTCGTCGGTCGTTACCTGGGCATACTTAACCACCTTATAAACCTCCCCATCCGGGGTCATAATGGGAGTGTAATTTGCACTCAGCCAAACAGGCTGTCCGTTCTTGTCGAAACGTTTAAACTCTCCACTCTGAGGGAGACCTTTGCTCAGATCTGACCAAAATTGTTTATACTCATCACCATTTGCGAAAACGCTATCGACGAAAATTTTATGATGCTTGCCTTTTATCTCGGCGAGAGAATATCCCATAGCTTCCAGAAATACATTATTCGCCGTAATAATGGTACCATCAAGGTTGAATTCAATGGATGCCAGTGTCTTATTAATTGCTGTCATCTGACCTTCAAACTCGATAGATCTTAATTTCTCATCGGTTATATCAACGGCAAACTTAATTATCTTTTGGATTTTGTTTGCTCTGTCAAGTACAGGGGTGTAACTCGCATTCAACCAAACTACTTGTCCCGCTTTACTAAATCTTTTGACCTCGCCTGTTTGCGCAATACCATTCTTTAAAGCCTGCCAGAATTCCTTGTAGTCCTGACTAACTGCGTACTTGTGATCAACAAATATTTTATGATGCTTACCTTGTATTTCGTCCAAATTGTACCCCATTACTTGCAAAAACCTGGTATTCGCGGTAGTAATATATCCTTCAACATCAAACTCTATGGTAGCCATGGAACTGTTAATGGCGTTTATCTGCCCCGTCCTCTCAACGTCCTTTCTGTCCATTTCTTCTTGCGTGGCTGTTAATTCTTCCATATTCTGGCGCATCTCTTCTTCTTGAGCACGCAACTCTTCCGCTTGTTGCTGAGATTGCTCAAGTAGATTTTGCGTTCTCTCATTGATTTTAGTACCGGATAGAGTAGCCGCAATATTGGCACAGAGCTTTTCTATAAAATCAAGGTGATGGCTTTCAAGTTTATGAAAAAATGCCAATTCCAGGACCCCCTCAATCGCTTTATCAGTTTTAATTGGTGTGATTAATATTGAGGTCGGGTTTGCATTGCCAAGACCAGATCTTATTTGAATAAAATTATCAGGTATTTCTTCTAAATAGATATTTTCTCCCTCAAGCCAGGCTTGACCAATAAGGCCTTCTCCTTTGGTTATTTGCTTATCAATATATTTTTTCCTGTCCCAGGCATAACATCCTGCAAGATTCATAACTTCTTGGCCGCCATTGGCGTCTACAACAAAAATACTTCCCTGATTAGCATTGCAATACTTCACTAGTTCAGAAATTATTGTGTTGCTCAACGTTTCAATATCTGAAGCATCACTGCGCAAAATGTCAGCAAACTTAGCTAATCCCTCTGTCGACCAGTTTCTCTTCTTATCTTCTTCGGAAACCACCTGCAATTTATCCCGCATTTGGATGAGTGAATTACCCAGCGTATCATCGGTTCCGGCAGGCTGAAAGTGATGTTGAAAATTACCTTCTCCAATATTTAAAGCAAAGTCACTTGCCTTTATCATATTTTCACTCAACATGTTAGTGGCCATGAAAATATCATTTAACTCATCTTTTGAATACCTATTTTCCTCATTAATGGTCCCCTTTGACATTGCGGTTAGCAACTCAGTGGGGCTGCGTATCGATTTTGTCAAACTCCTAAACAGCAAAACGGAAAATGTTATTATTAAAACAAGTCCGAGAATAGATGTTATTATCAAAATTTGAGTTGAGGCTTGTATTCTCGCGTTAACAGTATTATTATCATTTAGCAGTAGCTCCTCCTGGGCCTGATTTAATGGAGTAATGATGGCTCTTAATGATTTGCGTGCTCTTGATGCGTCACCGGCTACCAAAGAATCTAATTCTTCATCAAGTGTATTTCTAAGTTGAACCCTTTCCGCAAGTGTGGCTAAGCTAAGGCTATCATTGCCCTCAGCATTTAAAACAAACCCCTTCAGCTTGTTTTCAAAGAATGTATCTATCTCATCCTGAAGCTGCTCATAGGAAGTAAGTTGCTCAATTGTTCTATCTACAATTTGCCGGTGTTCCTCTACTTTCATAATACTTTTTAGCTGAATCAGCTTTTCCGTAGAGGGATTAATTTGATTTCGCCAAACGTCCAGCCTCTCTTGTTTATATTTCTCGTCGCCGGTCATCATATAAGCTCGTTGAGACGCGGATACACGATTCGCGCCACTTAAGATGTCTGCGGTAAGAATCGGGACTGGAATTCGCAAATCACTGATATTATCCAGGATTTCTTTAGTCTTGGAATTCTGATAAGTTACAACAGAGGTTATCACTGCAAGAATGGTGAGTGTGATAGCAACAATAGCAACCAATTTATCCTTGATCCTATTGAAGTCAAAGAGCTTAGATTTTTTCTTTTGAGTAGTTTCGGTTAATGGAGTTTGATCTACTGTTTCGGTCATGGCGGTTTAGATTTCATAGGCAATAGCTATCGACAGTATCGAATAAGTCTATCCTAATCGCCATTAAATCATATTCAATGATTTGAAACTAAATTACAGCCAATTAAACAGAATTATATGTAACAATGCCTATATGAAAGATGAACGCTTGACTGCTGATTAGGTTTATTATTTTTTATATAAAAAAAATACAATAAATTCAACTGTCTAATAATCAGCTAGTTATATTGAATATGTAATTAAAAAAATCTTGAAATATTAATAAGAAGAGATCATTTCAG
>JBCCLN010000296.1:0-4782 GCA_039026865.1 Bacteroidota bacterium
GGTAAGTGCCCACCCATTGAAATCCCACACTCCTTTGTGTTTATTTTCTCTTTAGTTACAAACTAAACAAGAGGAATCTATACTCCAGGATAACTACATCGACAAAAATTGACTCAGCAGCTCCGCGCTTTCTCACTTACCCACAACTCCCGTTTTTGGGATCGCAAGAACTCAAAGCAACCTTCATACTGTAAGTACTCGGTTACTTTTCCATTCTTGCTCACCCAAAAATGGGAGTTGTTTGGGTAAATGAGATTTCAAAGAACTCCAGGATGAATTAATACAATGTATCAAATATTATATGTATATTTTAAATAATTAAATAATATATTTTTTAACACGATTAGTTCCTAACACGAGATATTGTAATTAGTTTACAATTTTCCTATAAATTATTCAAATCTATTAGAACATTAAAATCAACTTCTTTCTCTTCTATGATTTCCTTGTTGTAAAATTTTTGAAATGTTTTTTCATTTTTCCAACAGCCTTTCTTGAGGATGTCTTCAATATTTATGCTGGTCTTTGCAGCTTTCGATGTACTTGCCGATCTGCAGCTATGGGCAGAGAAATCATATATATTACATTTCGTAAACAAATCTTTTATCCATCTTCGGATGGTGTCTGGTGATGCCATTCTAAAGGGCTTCCCATATGTGATCAAGAGTCTGTCACAGGATTCATTGACCCTGTGGGTTCTTCTCTTGATATACTCTTTTAGGCAAGCTAATGTGCACAGTTTATCATTGGCATTGTATGCCCTATATGTGAATGTATCTAGCTTGTTGCCTCTTCTCGAGTGTTTAAGCACGTACTGAGGTGCAAACGATACCCCTGTGTCGGTAATAACCATTCTACTTACTGTGAAGTTATATATGGTATTCACTCTTTGACCTCCTATCAGGAGGAGAAGCATACATAGTTTCTGAGAGAGATCTTTATCCGATAGTTTATCATTAGGTTGTAAAGAATTAAAATGCCTTAACATTTTATTGACATCCCAAGTGAAAGAGATCTTAGGTTCTGGTGGTTTTAGGTTAAATAGACCTTTAAAAAAGTTATCAATTAAGGGATGTTCCGAAAGGTGTTTATAGGGCGGAAATGTGAGGTAATGAGAGATAGCTAACTTTGCTGTATTTATGACTGAAAAGGATTTTTCTTTATTATAAAGTTCTGCCAAGAAATTAACTATTTCCTCTACTTCCATTTCCTGTGGTTTCTTATTATTATCCTTACAAACCTTTTTGAATTGTTTCCAGTAAACGCAATATTTATCTCTAGTACTTTTCCGAATTCTGTAGTTCAGTATCTTTTTAGCTGTTTGGGATAATGGGGAATATTCAAACCTTTCTATGTCAGTATCACTAGTAGTGTCATCTTTTCCCATAGCCTGTGTCTTGCTTGTGGTTCCTGTGGAAGCATCAGATTTGTTTCCCGTGGAAATAACTTCTTCACTATTTTTCCCGTCGTTTCGATCAGTGGGTACCAGACTTGGCTGGGCCAGTCTGGTACTATCAACATACACTGTGTGCGTTCCGTCCTGATCTTTTTCATCACTCTTCCTATAATACTAAAAGGAGGGAATATATAGAATTTTTCGGAAGTCCAGCTAATAGAAAATGCATCTACCGCAAATGCGTTAGGGTCTGGATGCCAACTAACGTATCTGGGAAGCTGGTGATTTAATCTACTTGCAAAAAGGTCTATGTTAGGTAAAAAATAAGTTTTGGTGATTTTCTGAAAAATCTTAGGATTGAGCTGCCATTCTGTTGCTTCATTAAATACTCTTGACTTTTTGTCCGCTATATTATTTTCCTTCCCAGGTATGAAAGCTGCTGATAAGTGGGCGCCTATGCTTTTACAGTGGAGCCAGATTGTTTTTGCGATTTGATCACATTCTAAAGAGCAAATACCACCCATCTTATTGATATATGCTATAGCTGTAGTATTATCAGACATAATTCGAATGTGTCGGGGTTGTGCGTTTTTAGTGTAAGAGAATACCCCAATTTCTATAGCTTTAAGTTCTCTCACATTAATATGTGTTTCTCCTTCCTGGGTAGACCATCTTCCTCCTGAAGAGGATGTGGTATTTGTAATACCCCAACCTAGGTCACTGGCATCAGTGTATATTGTCATATCTATATCTGGAATTTTTACTGATATAGTAGCAGCGTGGATATTATTTGTCCACCATTCAAGCTCAGTAATACCCTCTTTGGATATTTCCGTTTTAGCATCAAAATCTCCTTTTGAGTTTATAAGAGCCCTGGTTTTTATTCTTTCTAAGTTTCTATAATAAAACTTTCCAAGGGGTATAGCCGGGAATGCTGCGGTGAAATTTCCTATAAGTGATGCTAGCTTCCTGATTGTAATAGTTGTGTTATTCATAGCCTTGATACAGAGATTAAAGATTTTATCTTTTTTCTCCTGAGTTAGTGTAACTGTCATGCTAACTGAATTAAAGATTAAACCTAGAAATGTAATTTCTTGCTGTGGTATCAACACGGATTTATCAAAGTTTATTGTGAAACCAAGATTTTGTAACATGTCAATTGTTTTCCTGACATTTTCTAGACAAATTAAGTAAGTTTTCCCCTGTAGATAAGAGTCATCTACATATATGACTGATAATAGCCCTAATTGTCTCAGAACAGAGAATGGGGCTTTGAGCAATTTTGTGAATACTCGCATGGCTGGGCCATATCCCTGGGGCATGGCCTTGAATTCATATAGAGTTTCCCTGTGGGAGAATTTTATGTATTTCCTATGACTTTCATGGATTGGTACACTAAAGTATGCGTCTTTGAGGTCTACTGAAGCCATAAAGCAATTATCTTCCATTAGGTCGATAACATTTTGGATTGATTCCATTTTAAAATGCTCGTATTGAATGTTTTTATTCAATTTTTTCAGGTTTAAAATCATTCTCTTCCTGCCATCTTTTTTGGGCCTAGTAAATAGACTAAAGACGCATTCGTTTAGCTCATGTCTAGATTTACAGACTACCTTTTTCTCCAGCAGTTTTTTAACTTCGTTATCTATAATTAAGGTCTCTTCAGCACTTAACTTAAGTTGTCTAGATATTGTTTGTTGAGGGTCCTCAATGAATTCTAATTTTAAGCCTTTTTGTACAATATTGAGAATCCATGGATTGCTTGTAATCTCCTGCCAGTTTTTGTGGTGATTAATAATATTACCTGCTATAAATGGTGAATTGTTTATACTTACATTTATTCGTCCCTCTTCTTTTTCTTCTGGTAACGATTGCCCTTCTGGTACCCCCTCTGGACTTTGCGGGGGCGATACGAGTTTTTTGAATTCCGTTCGTATCTGTCTAATTCTTTCCAATTTCTAGGTTGATTGGACCATCTTCCATCTACAGATTTCATAGATTTTTTCCATTCGGAAACATTCTTTGTGAGCTGGTCCCCGAAAAGTTTTTCCGAAGCATGGTTTGGTTCAGTGGCATTTATGCAATTTTTAATATCTGACGACAGCTTTTCAGTGATGCTGTCCCTTCTGACTTCGTCAGTATATGACGAAGCTGTGGCCAGTAAGGTGACAGCATCAAGAGAATTTTTGATACTTGTTTCCAAGTGATTCTTAAATAGTTTTCTACTAATGTACTTTTCTTTATTATTGTCAATAAAGTCCTTTGATAATGCAATATTTTGGATGAGAGCAGCTGAGGTTTTTGTTAGAGCCGTCTGAATCTTTTGTAATTTTAAATCATTTGTTTTTGTTTTTGTTGCCATTTTGTTCTTCCATATTTCCTCATTACATTTTTTGACTTTAATTTCTACATTTCTTGGAATCTTATACTGTTTAAGCTTTTCCTTGTATTTCTCTTTTTTAAGAGGCTTTTGCCATATGGCATTTATGCATGTTTTAAGGTTTTCTCCTATAGCTGGACCTTTGTCTTCTTCATTATCTATCTCTTTCGACAGTTCAGTGAATATATTTTCACAGTCACCATCCGGATCAGAACTCAATTCAGATTCTGTTCCACTGTCCTCTCTAAATAATTCCTGGACGTTTCTGTCCATCTCGTCCTCCTCTGGAAGACTGAGGTATGGAACCTCATCCTCCTGAGGCTTGAGTTTTTTCGACTGTGTCGAATTGTTATGAGCTGTGCTCTTTTTCCTTTTCTTTGAGGGTTCAGCCCTTTTTGAAGGGCCTGCCTCATTCTCTGACAACCCATAGGGATGGGTTGTGGTTTCAGAAGAACTATTTGTCTTTTCTTTTTGAATGCTACTACTACTTGCATTTGTTACAGTTCCTATAAAACTATCTAGCTTTGATGACAAAAGCTTAATTGCTTCTGTAAGCTGGGTATTTGTAAGAGTACCATTTTCTTCAGTCATCTTCTTGGATAAAAGTATAAATAAAAAAGAAAGAAATTATGATACTTAGCTTTTATATGCTTATTCCTTGACTTGACTTGGTCGACTTGTTGACTCTTCGCAAGCTTACACTCGAATGACTCAGCAGCTCCGCGCTTTCTCATTTACCCAAACAACTCCCGTTTTTGGGTGAGCAAGAATAAGTTATGAATGATTATGATATCAGATCAAAGATCAAAACAATATCAAATATAAATCTCAGTTTCAAGAAACTTGATAAAAGTCCCCTAATGCCAAACAGATTCTGAAAATCCGGTTTTGGTAAATTGTTTTTGTTTATACTTGGTTACTACCGCTACGAAGCCTGGAGACTACAAAAAAGTATTATTTGGCCTCTTTTTCACGCGGAATAAATCTTTTTTTAGCCTCATTTCTA
>JBCCLN010000297.1:0-4779 GCA_039026865.1 Bacteroidota bacterium
CGCGTAGATGATCTCTCCGCTGTAACTGGAATATCATTTCCTGGAAGACATCAATACAGACCCCTTATTACTTTCGACAAACAAGAAGGACATCAATGCGGAAAGCGATATGCTAAAAACTCTACTCACTCTCCGGGACTACTCACAATGCAATGTGCATGTTCAAACCCAAAGTTAATTGGATATGTCGTAATGACTAGATGTGAATCTACGGCACTGGCAATATCAGTGGCAATTTGTTACTTATTAATTCCCCCAGAAGTTATACTGTACGATAATGCCTGTAATACATTAGCATCTGCACTACTTAGACTACCATGGATACTGATTATAAGTTTTATTATCGTCGACCGATTTCACTACAAAGGTCATACATGCAACTCTTTCTATGATGCTGACCGCTACAAAAGACTGGATAACATTAAAACATCGTCCGCTGAATCAATTAATTCTAAGATAAAAAGAGCTCTTTATCATATGAGGTTTCTACGTGGAGATACATTAGTCTATTATCTGAACATCAGATTTGCACTGATTAATTTAAACGCGAAATACTACGAGCTGCACTCAAAAAGGGATGTGGAAGACGTCAATTTGAATATATTTTACTCTACTTTATTCAATTGTGACTGTCCATGTTCAGAGCTACAAAACTTTCTAGCTAACTTGGATGATACCGAAGGGGAGTAGTAGATAACTTATCAGATATCGTTTACATGTACATGATATACTATCGAGATCATGATGATCAAATCATTTCCCGCGATTTTATCAACAAAGTTTCCCGCCTTCAATAGGTTGCACACCTGTCCAGAGTGGCAGAAAATCAGCCTGCCAACATTCCTTAAGATGCAAAATCAACCTGCCAAACTACCAATCTTATCTGCCTTTTTACTCCACATACAAAGATTTTTACATCGCCGACCTGCCAATAGCAACCTTCCAATGTCCCAGACATCATATTCTAACGGTCGTCAACATCGCCAACGGCCGTGATTAATCGAAAATTTGCTTGATGATCAATGATCTGATAGGGAAAAAAAACCAAACTTTTCAGACATCGTTTACTGTACATTTCAGCCAAAAATTTACTCATTTTGCGCTCAACTCGTCTTTATCACGTCCTTTCATTTCGACACAGTTTTCCCTCTCAGCGCCCTTTCGTCAATCAACTCGCACCCTTTCCTCATAAACTCTTCGTCTTCTCCCTACATAACAACCATCTACCTTTCATCAACATTACCACAACGTGCTTTTCATCAAGCAACTTTTGCGTGCGGGCGGATACAAATCTTCTTATTTTCATAAGCTTATTATTCTTAAAAGAATATTATTATTAACCTATTTACAAATTAATAACAACTGTTATTACATATTATTAATTATAATTTACTGTCTTTTCAAGCGTGCGGGCGGATACATATCTTCATATTTTCATAAACATTTTATTCTTTAAATAATCAATTACTTAAATTATATAAAACATATCATCAACGTTTATAACATAATATAAATTATACTTTTCATACATCCTTCAACTCAACTCATTATATATTCAGTATTCCTCTCAGTTATATAAAAAAACCTTCTAACATTAATTTTTCTAATCTTTTACATTCTGCTCTTTTATTTTGAACAAATATCTATAATACAATGAGTTCACAAAACGATCTACCTAACAATAATACAGGTCATAACGACACAGAACCTCCTCCCAACGTACAAGGTAATGTAACGAAAGATAACGATGAACATAACACCAACGTCAGCTCATCTTCAGTTGAGAGTGTCCTACAGGGATGTGCGGATTATGTCGCACATAAAGAAAATAGTTTACCACCGAATCATCGACTACATCTCATACTAGAATGTAATGACTCTCAACAAATCCAGGCCCAAAATTCATCTACAATTATGCAGGCTCAAATGCAGTTTCAATTGCATATTATACATTCAAAGACCGTTTCGTTTAAAAATTGTCCCCACAACGGTGCGGGTCTCATTTCTAATGGATTCGGACTTTTTAACACCTTTCCAAGTCGATCAATCAGTGGTCCTTCTTCACTGAACATTGGAACTTCAAATACGCCCATTCTAAATACTCTTTCCAAGAGTACTACCCCTCTATCACAAAATAATACCTCTGCTGGTCCTTCACAAGCTACTGTAGATCTTGAAACATCACATACATCTAAAGATAACGATAAGCCTTCGCTAAATAGTAAAGACATTAACTCTAGTCTACAAGACCAATACAAGTTATGCGAGGAGAACTTCAGATCTACACAAATCCTACCGTGGTTTCCAGGTGAGTGTGAAAAGGAAGAGGTCGTATTCATTGATGAAACAAGTAATAATTTACAAGGTGGTCGCACTACTACATCTGCTGATCAAGCAACTACTAATCAGGCTGCAGAGCATACCTCACGTGATGAAGACGGTACGCAGTCAAAAAGAAAATTATCTTACGTAAAGAAAAAGAAACATGAAATGAAATCTGAAGAAGACACGTTAAAAATTAGCGGAGCTAGTATGAATCAAATGGAACAAATCAACCAAAAGAAAATTCTAGATATTTATACTAAGTTTTTTACAACTTTATTTAACTTTATAAAAAAGTCAAGTTACAAGGATCTACTTGTGAAAACAAAGAAATGGAGAGGGAAAATGGTATATCACGAGTTCACTGCACCTTGGTTGCGTCGCACCCTTTCGTCGACCGCAAATGAAGTAGTTTTCATTAATCCCAACGGTACCCTCGCAGTACCACATGTACGCTCATTACGAAGTAAAGAAGGAAGAAGAAAAGCATTGTATCTATTATCTGCGTTCTATGATAATGAAGTATCAACGCGGCCAGTGCTTCGAAAACTAGCGATGGAATGCGCTAGTACTCGATTGTCAGGATTAGAACTTGAAAACAAATTACCTGAAATTCAATCCCAGCAGAACCAGAATCCCACTCCAAGAAATCTTGACCACCTCAATCTATCCGGATTAAAAATTCAAGAATCCATGGCAACTCCTTCATTGCAAAATGAAGATAGATCGGGTTCATTAGACAATCCTTCCTCGCAGCCACTTCCAAATGATTCTCCCTTACCACCTACATCTCAACCAATACTGGAAAGGGATGATTCATTTAATCCTTTCCTACATGAAATTGACACTGAATCAAGAGACAAGGATTTTCTACAGATGACAAATGACGCCTTTGGAGCAGCCATCTCAACATTGAAACAGTCCACATCCAATGCTCCCAATTCAGTAAAGGTGGTTGGAGTTAACGAAGCAAATGAAGCCAAAGAAGCAAATGAAGAAAATGAAGCAAATGAAGCAACTACTGAATCAACAGCAAACGCAGAGAAACGACTTGAAGCAACTCCGAGTGCGGAAGAAGTAGAAGATATGGAACCAAAATCGACCAAGGTCACAGGTGTTAGCCCATTGATTGGAGAAGGAAGTGCTTTGAAAGAACAAATTACGGGGAAAGAAAAATCAAAGAAGGATAATAGCAAGAACAACACATCCCAAAATAACTCCACACAAACCGCTGACGTCCACCCTATTCCTGGTCCAGATCTCCGTAACTTAGAAGAAAACTCTATTTCACCGCAGAAATCTTCTCCGCGGTCGCTACGAAAAGCAAAAAGAGATCTAGTGAAGCTTTCCAGACGAACTATAACAACCTCTAACAAATCATCTTCGCCCATGAATGTAACAAAAACGCCACCTACAGCAACTTCGAAAACAGCAGACATGCCTGATAATTCTCAGAAAGAACGTTTCTCTACTGCAGTTTCAGATAAAGGTTTATCTGAAAATGAAATTCAGAATAAACATGTCGATGAAGGTCAACCCACGTCTGCAAATGGGGGTCAAGCTGCTGATATCACTGGTGTATCACAAGGGGAGGCGATGAGGGAAGAACAGTCAGCTACAAGTGCAAATCCAACCAACTTTTCTACCTTCAACGCGAAGATATCAAAGAAACAGAGGGAGGCTTTGAAGGCTCGTGAAGAACAACAGGCTCTTAGACGTCTACGAGATAAAAGATTACTTGATTCTACAATCCGCAAAACAAGGTCATTATCGACAAAGAAAGCAACCTCCGCTAAAAGCTCACATACAGCTACAGCATCAACAACTAATGCATTGAAAACCAGAAAGAAGTTATCAGAAGCATCTGGAAGACCTACGAGATCAAGAAAGAGATCTTTAGAAAAGACGGCAGAGAGAAAAGAGGATGAAGGTGGAAATGCTACAGAGATGAACAGGAAGAACAAGAAAATGAAGAAATCAGTGACATTCGCAGAACCACCAAAGTCGTCCTCACCTACAAAGACAAGAAGAACTTCAAAAGAAGCTTCAAAAGAAGTTACATCACGTAACACGCAGCGGAAATCAAACAGACTTGCTTCACGTAAAACGGATTAATTAGGTGAATTACTTCGCTTCAGCTATCAATGCTTTTACATGCGTTCATTTCATTTCCTTTTCTTATAAATTAATAAAGTTTTTTTCTTTTACTTTAACAAAATTATTCGTTTGCTTACTAGCTACTTCCTTGCGACCCTTCCTTATCCATCCTAGTGCACAGAGTTAAGTACCCACTAAACTATAAAAAAAAGTTTTTCGAGACTTATAAAAATAAAAATTTTTTACTTCTGTACAGTTAGGCTTCAGCCTACAACTATCAAAGTTAAAATGCCTGTGAGGCTGCATGTAAATTGCCCCTGATTGTTGCTAAAAAGCCAGGAGTCAACGGTTAGATTTTGC
>JBCCLN010000298.1:0-4772 GCA_039026865.1 Bacteroidota bacterium
GTCAGGTACATATATCGAACCTCCATCACTTAGCATGTCATAACCAAATTGTTCAAATGTCTTTGGTATCAAAACCACGTCTGTTCTTTTCGATTGCACATGAAGATCCTGCACGTTATCAAATGAAAGTATAAGATCTCCATAGGTACTTTTGAAGCGATATGAACCTGAAGTGATATTCATAAGAACACGAGATTTATCATCCTCACTTTCCATGGATGAAAAACTTACATTTCGTCCGTGAACTTCACTGAAAGATGTTTTCAACGTAGCCATACCAGTAACATGGTCTAATAGCAGATCGCAAAATTTCAAGTTAATATCCAAGGTTCCTTTAAAATCAATGATTTCTATATATCCGTACTTATTGGTTATTTCAACTTTTCGATTTGGAGGAAGCGCGAGTTCAAATAAAACTTCTAGCGTACTTTCAATGTGATCGATATTTGAGGGCAGCATAAAAGAGTTTCGTATCTGGACTCTATTGTTTTCTCTGAAAAGCCCATACCTCATGTACTCCAGCTCTTTGACTGCCAAGGACTTATTATTATTGGTAGCCTTAAAAGTAACTTTTAACTCCAATTGGTCAGTGTTGCTTTCTGTGACATGCACATTGGCTTTTTCACCAATAATTTGGATGATATCCTCACTCTCTATCAGTAGGGTTTCCGTAAAGGTTTTAGAGGCTGTTGATTGTGCCTTTAGATTAAAAGGCAGTGTTCCAAGCGTTACTAATGTAACAATCGATATGCTTTTCCTGTACATTTTAGATAATTTGAACAAGGGTTTTAATGATTCTATATTGGTGTTTCCGGACCCTGTCTTTCGCATTTATCAGATGTTTATCCGGACCAAAAAGATCAATTTGTTTTTCGATTTCATCTAGTTGTATAGAAGATTGCTCCAGCTCAATCCGTAATGCCTGGAACTGCTTAGACTGACAAATCGAAGATTGGGTTTTACATACTTGATCTATGTAATCATACGCTTGCTTGCCCTCGGATATTTCCGAGAAAAGTGCTAACAAGTCCTGGTTAGTATTATTTTCAAGAGCTTCGGTCTGAAATATCCATATTCCTGAAACAACACATAAGGCGACAGAAGCCGCAATACTCCATCTTATTTGAATAGAGCGTATTTTCCGTTTCCCTCTTTTTTCTTCAATGGACTGCCACAGCAATTCACGATTGGGTAAAATGCTCGGATAAGAATCATTCAAGTCCAAAACCCGCTTCTTAACTTCTTTATCTAAATTTTCATCTTCTAGTTCCATCCGTTTTTTCTTAAAATGTTCTTAAGTAGATTCCTTGCACGAGTAAGTTGAGATCTTGACGTGCTTTCCGATATTCCCAGTATTTCGGCTATCTCCTTATGGCTGTAACCGTCTATCACCGCAAGATTGAATATCACCCGATATCCCTTCGGCAATAGCCGGATAAGGTCGATGATCTCATAAGCTGCTATCTCAGACTCTTGATCATGAACTTCCTGAATAATCATTTCATCTCGTGCCTTTACTATTTTTCTCTTCTTCCTTAATACGCCTAGACATTGGTTAATTATGATTTTCTTTATCCAAGCCTCTAAGACCTTGTCATTTCTATACTCAAACTTTTTTAAGCTATCAAAGACTTTCATGAATCCTTCAATAAGTGCATCGGCTGCTTCCTCGTCATCTTCAATATATCTGGTGCTCAACCTCGCCATTGGGTTAATAAACCTTTCATAAAGAAGCTTCTGTCCTTGCGGATCATTTTTACGACACAGGTTAATAACCTTCTCTAAATCCAACTCTTGATCGATCTTTGATTATACAATGCGATTATTAGGCAATTCGCTGCACTGTTTTCATTTTTTCCAGGCAACTATCAATTTATTTAGTTAATCCTTGATCCTTTCGATGCTGAGATTAGGATGATTCCAATGGGTATTAAATAGAGATTGGTTGAAACATCTAATTGGAGAGGCGAAATTGTTAACTGGTCAACTTACTTCTCTTTAAAAAAGATAATTGAACTAGGCTCCTAATAAATAACTCTTGCGAACTACAAACAAAGAAAATGGGTCATTTAGCCCGCATTATTCACCACAACTAGTGGCGGTTTGATTCAAGTAATTGATTTACCGTAGTTTAATATTCATACTGAATGATTTTTGATTCCTCAAATTTGGGGAACGATGTTGGCATCCCATTCGAAATCAATTATCTCTTATTCAACGTGTTACCTCATCTCAATGAATAACACCCGAATTTTTCGGGTTAGCTACAGCAAACGTTATAAATCAGCAGATTTTTAAATCAAAATGTGCTCAAGTGTATGCTAAACCCTATTTTTTATATTTACTAAGTGCCTACTTCAAAAAGATAATTTGCTGAAATTTCGATTCAGTTGAAAAGTTCAAGAAGAAGGTTTCGTAACTATTAAAAACAGTACTATTTATTTAAATGGAAGGGTGCTAACCCAACTAAAAGATAGGCTAAATTCACAAAAAAGCCGATTACAATTTGCAATAGGCTCATTTTTGTCGTCCGTAGGGAACCTTCTTACTTACCGATTTCCAGACCCAAAACAGCTAAAGTTCAACTAATCAATGAAATGCGGTGAATTAAATTGATTCGTAAAATGATGATTTCATCCATTTTCACGTAAAAAAAGTGCAAAACTCTGTGCAGTTTTTGTGCTACACACCTCGAATAAATTGATATACTGTCTCAGATCTATACTCATCTTTTGGATTCAGCAATGTCGACGGAAAGAGCGATTGATTTGGGCTATCTGGAAAAAACTGTGTTTCCAAACATACTGCTGATCTAGGAAGCAAACCTTTACTAAGATAATCTGCCGTATACAACTGTATCCCTGGGGCGGTCGTTTCAACAAACATCTTAATCCCTGTTTTGTCGCTACTTAGCTCGGCTTTGCCATCTAGCTTATAGCATGTATCGTATGGTAGACTCCCAATTGCCCTTTTTTTGCTAAAATCAAATGCGGTTCCTTTAATCGATTTCATTGATCCAGTAGGTATCAGTTGATCATCTACTTCTAAAATCTGTGAAGAGTCGATTCTTAGCATATGCTTGTCAATAGGTAGATTACTGTTACTTTCCAAGTTAAAATAAGAGTGTTGTGTCGGATTGAAGTAGGTTTTGTGGTCTGTCTTTGCTTTGTATATAATTTTGATTTTATCTTTCTTCATTATGTAAGAAACAAATATTTCCATATTCCCGGGATACCCTTCTTCCCCATATTTGCTCAAATATTGCAGATTAATCTCGACTTCATCATCTCTTTCTTCTATTGATTTAATATCCCACAGTACTTTACCAAATCCTTTATACCCACCATGAAGATGATGGAATCCATGGTTTTGGTTTAGTTGATATTCATGTCCATCAATTTCAAATTTTCCATTCTTAATCCTATTTGCGAAGCGACCTATCAAACATCCAATAAAAAAATCATCTTTCTTATAAGCTTCCAAATTGGGCAAAGAAAGTACAACATTTTTGCGTTTGCCATCATTAGAGGGAACAAACAAGCTCTTTATGATTCCACCATACGTCAGCACTTCTGTTTTTAAACCATTTGAAAAGTCCACTCCTACTAGCTCGATTACATCATTTTCAAATAGTCCAAATTCTTTTTTATATATTGATTTAATAGCCATTGTTAATCATTAATCATATTTAGATAGTGAACAGTCGGTAACAACCTCAGAGTTTCTGCCACTGTTCAGGAATTATATCACGTTATTAGTACCGCAACATGTTCTATAAACTCAAAAAGGCTGGTTTTGCCTTTGCTACTGTACCCATGAGAAGGTCCATCAAAGGAAAAGATGGTGTAATGATATTTAAGCAGTTTTTTCACAAGATCTTCAGTTATATCAGAATACTTTCTCAAAACCACAAATGGCTGAATAGTAACAAAAAAGGTTGTTTGAATCTTGGGGATTGGATTTTGTTGTTTAATGGCAGTAGATTAAATTGTTTAGAAGTTCAGATTGTCTTTAACAGCTAAATTAACCGGGCTATACATCAGAAAAATAAAAAACAATTTAAAATTATTGTTACTAATAGCCTATTACATATTTAAAAATACTTTTTTATCCAACTTTTTTGTTTAATCAGCCTTTTAATCATTAATCCTATCTCATTTATCTCTGTACTTTTATTTTAAAATATTGCAAGATTGAAAAGTATTGGCATAATAGGATGTGGGTGGCTTGGCTCAAAAGTAGCAGACCGTCTTAAAGCGAACTTTGAGCTTCATGTAACTACCAGGACCCCGAAAGATGCAGAAACTCTTTCTTTGTTTGTTAATTCGACAACCCTTATTTCCTTTTCAGATAGTGGTGTCATGAATATCGAGAGATGGAAACTTATCCATTCGCTTGATATACTACTAGTAATGATTCCCTTTTCAATAAGAAATAGCTCTCCTTATCAGATTAAACACAAAATGAACAATCTAATTAATTTTATTGGAGATTTTCAAGGTCAGATCTTCTTTACGAGTTCTACAGGTGTGTACCCCAAAAAACACAAAAACTACAGTGAAGATGATTTACCAATAGAAGTCAATGACATCGAATATCAAATAAAAAAAAGCTATCCACAAGTTAATATTTTAAGACTTGGCGGTTTGATGGGGGCGGACCGACTTTTACGGAACTATAATCCTAAAGACCTTACAAGCTCAGTAAATCATGTCCATTATCATGACGTCTGTTCAGTAATTATAAAAATGATTGAAAAAGAACATCATAAA
>JBCCLN010000299.1:0-4702 GCA_039026865.1 Bacteroidota bacterium
ATGGCCACATCTTTTACATTTATATTCCGTGGCGTGTTTGTGTTTTTCCAGGTAAGCTAAACAGGTCTCATCGCTATCAAAATAATCGATAAACTTCAGTAAACTAGTATCTTTGAATTCTGTAAACATAGGATAGATATTTATGATGGATTACTAAGTATACTAATATATTTAGTAATTACTAAATACCTAATTTTATAACATAATTACTGAGGGCAAAGACCATCAAATTTAGCAGATTTATAGAAATACAGTTTTGGTTAGTAGTGATCGGCATCTCCAAAAAGAACTCGCCATTTGTCGTTTCTCTTTTGCCATACGAAGGTGTTAAGACCGCGGCTAAGTGTAATCTCTCGGGGTATGTACGATAGAATCGTAAAAAATGAAGCTTGAGACCGCCGCTGTTGAGGAAACCGGAATGACGTACCTATTCCAAAATTACTCTCTCTCTTTTCGGGTACTTTACTTGGTATCCGAATGTTAGGTCTTGTTTTGATTGACTATCCAGTTTGAGTTCCCATTTTACTTCACCCGTCTCTTTATTAAATCTACCTCCGGAGAGTTCTGTCGACTCCACTGATATGTTTGAATTTATGGATTTTGGAATTTGGTCCAGCAAGGTTAATGAGATTGAAGAGGTTTTTTGATTTCGAATTTCAATGGAGTAAGTGCGACTTTCGGTAATGTTTGATCCCATAGATCTTTTTTTACTTAATTCATTTTTTTTCTGACGGTTAATCACAATGCTTTTATCCCTGCCTAAGGATATTTCCAAGGTATCTTTCAATGATTTCGCATCCAGAATGGACCGACCAACATAAGCATCTTCAAAATAAAGATTGGCTTCACCGGCAAGAAAGTTATACTGATCCCAATTTGTGATTTTTGCGACTAAAAAAGCATCTTTATCCAATTTAGGAACCGCAAAATATTCAAATATTGCTTCAATCTGATATTTCTTTAGATCAACTTGAATTTGTTCACCATTGGATTTTAAGGTGTAAGGATCAGTAACTTCAATCTCTACTGTAGTTTGATTTTCAAAAACTTGTGTATTATTGATATTCGCTTCATATTCAAATTCGTCGTCACTTCCTCTATGAACGGCTCCTGTAGAAGAAAGTCGATTTTTTTTAGAGCTGAAACCTCTTACCAACACTTCAGAAAGCTGTTGTACATCGGGTGATAATCCTACATCAACGATACTTCTGCTGCCAACAGCTACTTCTTCTGTTGTCAGACCAATAAATGAAAAAACAAGAGTAATATTTCCAGATGGTCGTGCTAAAGAATAGTTACCGTTTATGTCCGTAACGGTACCAACTGTTGTGCCTTTAATTACCACATTAACTCCGGGTAAGGCCGAACCATCTTCAGCACTACTAACGCGTCCGGTGATAAAACCAGGTGTCGATCTATTCTGAGTACTTCTGTAGGAAGTTAGTCGTGCGTAATTCAAAAACCACGTGCTCAGCATAGGAGCAGTACCGCCTTCACTTGGATTCCCGTTTGAAAACCGAAGCTTTACATCATTCCAGTCGTTACCCGTATTTTGGTACACTGAGGCTTTATAGTCTATTTGTATAGGTCGATCAACACTTTCAGCTCGAACGTCATATTTGGGAAACCAGCCTGCATTTTTAACTAAATAGGTTATTAATAATTCCGCTTTGGCTTCGGATGACGATTCGACTCTGATAATAATTTCTGATGTAGGTTTTCCTTTATTATTCTTTCCGCCAGACTTTTCCTTTTCTAATTTATTCCGCTGCTTTTCATAGTCTGATATGCTTCCTTGAAGTTGCAGTTCCTCTTTTTTGATTCCTGTGATCTCTTTCTCAAAAAAAATGATAGCGTCACGTAGTTGTGATAAAGAGAGTGAACTATTTTCTCCTGTGAGTTTTTTATTTTCGTTAAGAAGACTCAGTTTTTCTGTTAAAACTTGAAGTCTACCATTGGCTTCCGCAACTTTTATTTCCAAGTTATCAATGGCGGTTTGGATACTATCTAAACGTTGGTTTTGTGAAAGTTCCTCCAAGAAATTGATCTTGCTATTTACGGAAAGAATAGTAAAATCACCAAGGGCCTTAACTTGTATACTTTTCTTATCTACGTACGGGGACAGCTTTTCTAATACCACTGTAGATTTGCCTTTGGTCAATGACGTAGATGCTTTTCTTTTGATCTGAGCATCTTCTAAAAAGACGGTGACTTCTTTAATATTTGATGCTATTATTTTTGAATGCCGATCTTGTCCATAGGATAAGATTGAAACCAAGAGTAGAGTAAAAGTAGTTAATCGCATAATAACGGGTGTTTTATTAAGGACGTACAAAAGGCCGATATTCCATAAAATAGTAAAAAAAATATGGTAGCCTACCTTAGCAAAGTACTCATAATCTAATAAATAAAAATAAAGACCTGTGGTTAAAGCTTCTTTGCCTCTGTCAATAACTTCTTCATCATTTCCTGATAAAAAATTTTATGTCCTGCAAAAGTAGTAGTAAGGGTATTGGCAAAAATAATAGCCTCGGTTTTCCTTTTGGGGTCAAATGCAACTACAGTCGCAACATCTGGGTCTACACCTGTGTGAGATGGGAGTCGAGGCATAAGTAAGTAATAAATCAAGTTATCAAATTCATTATAATTCCAGGCTAAGGCCTGAAACTTATCAGTGTTGGGGATTGAATTTTCATGAACTCTTTAATGGTTTAACGCTTAAAAAGTTGTTTGCCTCATGTTTCCTATAGTTCAGGATTAGGTTTATGAAACGAACGTAATCCGCTACATTCATTCTTAGTTGTCCATCGGGGGTAATCAGGATATCCATAATGTTTTAGAGTGTTGACAAGAAGTAATCATAAACAGGGTACTATCATTTACTAATGTTCGAGAAGGATAATCTTGATATCCATAACTACCAACCCATTGCAATTTAACATTACTAATGGATGAGGCTTGTAGACCTGCAACTCTAGCTTTTGTCATTTTCTCCTTGAAGATAGGTACCCAGTTTTTGAAATCTGACCACTTCAATCAGTAAAAAACCATAAAGTCAACAAGACAACGATTCCAGATAACTCTACCTTTTTAATGTCCATTCAATTAATTGCAATCTCAAAAATCATCCTGTACCGCTTTAAATTCACCGTTGATAAAGATCGTTAGTTCATCGTTTCGCAATCTTTACAACTCTTTTTTCTCCTGTCGAAGTCAATAACTGCAAAATATAAAGGCCGGTGGGTTTTTCCTCCGGAATCCTATACTCACTGTTTCTTATAAATGCGCCGCGCTCAATGATCTGTCCATGTAGATTCATCAATTGGTAGCTTTCAATTTCTTGGGTGGTAAAGAGTTTGAACTGACCTGTTGTGGGGTTGGGGTAAACCGAAAATACACTACTTACGGGATCTTCGTTTCCGGTGATGGTCTCCTTAAGTGTCCACTGGTAAATTGAGCCATTGGCTGAACCCACCCACAAATTACCCTCATCGTCTACCGAGTGTCCTATGCGACCTAGCTCATTGGGTTCGGAAAAGATGGCAAAATCAGCCGATTCCCAGCTTTTTCCCTTATCGGCAGACAGGATTAATGAGGTTTCAAATCTTTCACTGATATCGGGCGAACCATGCACAAGCGCATAATGGGTAGTATCATTTAGCCAGCCATATCCATTTATCGTACTGATGGTAAAATCTATTCGATTCAGAATATCGTCTGAAAAAGCAGTTTCCTGCCAGGTCTCTCCGGTATCATTTGAGTAGTGATAGGTATTGTCTTGAAATCGCATGATAGCGTTGCCTTTTTCGTCCATCATCAGGCTGCGAATAACATAATTGTTAAAGAAAACCTGCTCCCAAGATCCATTCTCCCGCTTAAATAGAAATGACTCTACCCGCGCGAATAGTACGTCCCCAACCTCAAACAGATCAAAGACAGAAGCAGGTAACGGCGTCCCGTCAATGATGAGTTCCATGCTTTGGAGATCTTTGGCATCAGGGTAATACAATAACGCGTTATCTTTGAAAACCAAGGCAGCTAGTTTTTCATCGATAAATTGGATATCCAACGCCCTGTCTTCAAGCGAGGTAAATAAACTATTCCAAGTACTACCACCATCCTGGCTGTAATGGATTTCACCATATACATCTTTGAGGGCTAGGTCATCTGCACCGAGATTACTGACCTTATCAAAAGCTGCTTTTTGATGCTGGGAGTTAAGTGGTGCTGTGAGTTCAGACCAACCTGATTCATCATTTTTGATCACAGCGTTGCCATAGAGTGCTGCATAAGTAACACCCGCACTTGAAGACAGGTCATGAACATCCGGATACCCTTTTTGTACAGTCTGCCATGTTTCCCCTTTATCTTCTGAATAAAGAAGGTGACCCGTTCCTCCTGCCAGAACACCATGATCGCCGTTGAACTTGATCGTTATGTTTGGAATTTTTACGAAGAAAGGCAGGCTGCCCTGGTCGAGGGTTATTTCTTTCCAACTTTCCCCTCCGTTATAGGTTTTATACACGTGATTGGGACTTCCAAAGGTCTCCGTAGAACCTAAAACAAGTCCCTCATCCGGAGTGAACCAATGCATGTCCCTCAGTACCAATGGGGGAAACCACTGGGAGGAAATAACCTTACCCAGTTCAAGCTCGGTTTCAATGGTAATGAGGGACATGCATTGGTTCACTCCGGATGAGGG
>JBCCLN010000300.1:0-4667 GCA_039026865.1 Bacteroidota bacterium
CAAGAATGGTCTCAGGTGTACAATTACATCAGACCCCACAGCTCTATCGGATATAATACCCCTGATGAGTGTGAACAACTTAACCAGAATTTCTACTTAAAAACGGTTGCGGCATAAGGGAAGAGGACAACAATAGTGGGCAATGACAGTTTTTGAATTTCAAAAACAATGGAGGATAGATTCTGTTTAGTAGAAGTTTTTATTAGGCACAGTGATTTTAATTCAAATTTCTATATTGTCGCGGACTTAGACCTGTTTTTGACTTGAATAGTGTGCTAAAATGCTGTGGATAATCAAATCCTAAGGAATAAGCAACCTGGCTAATTGAATCATTTGAATTTATAAGAATATTCTTGGCCTTTTCTACAACAAACAAATGGATATGCTCTAGTGCTGCTTTTCCGGTTTCTTTCTTTAGAAGGTCACTAAGATATTTTGGGGAAAGATTGAGTTGATTCGCACAGTATGAAAGAGATGGTAATCCAAACTCATCTTCCTTTGAATCACTATAGTATGATTTCAATATAATATTAAACTTGGAAATTACATCTTGATTTAAGTCTGTGCGACTTAGAAACTGGCGATCGTAATACCTCAAACAGTAGTCAAGTAGTAATTCAAGGTTCGAGTTTATTAGATTCAGACTATGATAATCAAGTTTATGGCTATATTCAAATTCAATCTTGTCCTTTAGCTCTTCAACATGGTTTCTTTCTACCTGCGAAAGATGTAGTGCCTCATTTGAAGCGTAATCAAAGAAGCCATATGCGCCTATTTTCTCGGCCAAATCAGATCGGCGAATCAGGTCGGGATGAAATACCAGTGACCATCCTTTAAGATTGGCTTCCCCATGAGGACCAACTGTATATTCAGAAACCTGACCTGGAGCCGTGAAAACTAATGTGCCGTCCTGAAAATCATAGGAATTCCGCCCATAATTTAAATTTCCTACCATAACTTCCTTAAAAGCAACTTGGTAAAGGTTATTCACTAGTTTCACGTTAGTGAAGTTGGAAAAGTCTTGAATTCTATCCGTTTTGACAACTGTAATTAAAGGATGTTGAGGAGAAGGCAACCCTAGCGATTGATGAACCTGACTGACGCTATCTATAGATACAATACTGGACATGTTAATGGCTTAGTGCTTGAAAATAGGAAACAATAGCCAGATAAGAAAATGCCGGATAAGGGTGTTCTACAGAGAGTCCGTAAGCAGGAGCTATTACAACAAGGTTTTTTCGCTCCATAAAGTCTTGAGTGATTTTGAGCCCTTGCTCTGGAAAGCCAGATAAATAACCACCACCATGTGAAAATAGCATGGCTGGCAATCTTTCTGGAGCATTGAGGGGTTTGAAAAACCTCACGCGTATTTCATGTCCTTCGGAAGATGTAATATAACGTTCCTCACTATGAAAGCCCGATATATCACCTGTTGCTCCGGGAGCGGTAAGACTGTTGAACAGGCTCACGCCCCATTCTTTGCTCATTAATGAAGTGATAACCCTTCCGATAAAATGCATGGATTGAAGCTCTGGGTCATGCATCTCTTTGGTTACATCTGCATGCTTTGGTGTGTTGCCCAGAGAAAAAATACCAGCCGTTAGAAAGAATATAAAGGCGAGAAATAAACCAACAACTTGAAATATCCTTTTTCTTACTTGCGACTCTCTAGTCACGGTATTTGGGTTACGCATAGTTTAATTGCCTTTTAAAAAATGAATCTATTTTGTCAACTGCTTGGTTACCCACTTCGTCTTTGTAGTAGAAATCTACATGGTTTGTATTTTCTATCTCTAATAATTCTTTGGTTCCAGTTAACATATTGTAAAAGCGCATAGCTGGCTCGTAGCTATAAGCTTCTTTACCAACCACCTGCACTACGGGTATAGAACTTAGTGCTTTGGCATGATTAAAAATGTGCAGCCTAGCCACTCCAGGGAGAGAAGTTGCGCTTGTATTATTTATCCATCTTTCGTGATGTCCTACTTTTCCGGGTAGATAATACGTTGAGATTTCTTGCATTCCTCTAGCAGGTGCACTATCGCCTTGCGGTATTTTATTCGGAATAGCTGGTAGCTTTACGTTTAAGCCGAAGATCTTTAAGAAATTAAACAGCCCACCTACGATGTAAATGATTATTCTCACCGGTAGAACCGTTG
Source organism: Bacteroidota bacterium (assembly GCA_039026865.1). Taxonomy (GTDB): domain Bacteria; phylum Bacteroidota; class Bacteroidia; order Cytophagales; family Cyclobacteriaceae; genus Ekhidna. The sequence goes on from JBCCLN010000300.1 coordinate 2,160, forward strand.
ATTTCATCAGCTCTGGGCCTGCAATAGAAGGTGTGATGAGTCCCTGCGCCTTAATCCGCTTATCGTGGATAGTTGCATAAGGAGAGGCTACCCCTCCTGCGCAAACTCCTACATTAAACAACTTATCATCATCAACTTGCTTTAAGGATTCCAAAAATGAAACGGCACTAGCAACGTCATTTGCGTGATGATAAGGATCAACATCGCACTGTATACCTTCGCTTTCGCCAATACCTCTTGTATCTATAGATAAGGTGATATAGCCTTTCTTTACAAACTTTTCCGCGTAAAAGCCAGCGGCATGTTCTTTTAACGATGTAGCAGGAGGGGCTATGACCATGGCAGGCCGTTTTCCCCCCTCTTTGTAGTCATCTGGAATAAAAAGATTGCCCACTATTGTCTTGCCTCTACTTTTAAACTCTACCCTGTTTTTCCCCGTCGGGTATATTTGATTAGAGGCTTTGAAGGTTGGAATTTGAAGTCGTTCAATAGATGAGCGGCCTATTACTGCGAGGAGTGTTATAACTCCAATAATGATAAATAGTATTGTCATTTGAAGGGATTTTGTTTGCCACAAAACTCCCATTAATCAATAAGAATCATTTAAAGATTTCGCTGAAGGTTGAATAGAATTCGCAGATTTTGGATTGTGTAAATTGTGCCTAACGTAATGGCGACATTCGTCGTGCTGACGAAGGAAGCATGATCGTGATCGTCGCTTGTTGTAGCCAGTTTTCTATTTTTCCTTTAAGTATTGAATTGCTTTTTCAAGAACGGTGTCTCTATTTTCAATGAAATCCTCAAAGGTCCTACTTACTTCAATGTCAGGCATTACTCCGTGTCCAACAAATTCTTTTCCATCTGGATAGGTATCCATTTTTGTGCAAACCCTTGCCTCACCCCCTCCTGGCAATTCAAAGTACAATGGCTGCCCAGTGCTTCCAAAAGTTGGCTCTCCGATTTTTGTCATGTGGGGCTGATTGTCTGCATAAATCAGAAAGTCCTCTGCAGCCGAAGCAGTATTATGTCCAAGGAGGATTACGGTTGGAATAACTAATCGCTTTGCTTCTATTTTTATAGTATCTGCTTTATAAGGGAAATCATGAAAGAAATTATCACGATAAGACAAATACTCTTGAGTCGCCCATTTATCTCCAATTGTGTCCTGTGCTTCTGTCCACTCCCCCCAAGCCTTGAAAGAAGGGATATGCAATCGACTCTTTGCTTTTGAACCGTATAAAAGAGTATCTTTTGTCAAATATTGAAGAATATCACGACCTATATAAGTGCTACCACCTCCATTTTTTCTTAGGTCAACTATTAGTTTCTTTGCTCCATACAACTCGGGTAGTCTCTCCAAGAACAGTGTGTTAATTTTAGGATTACTAAATGAATTCAATGCAACATAAGCAATGTCTTTGTCTATCCACTTAAATTCAAACAGTTTCCAATCCTCAAATCCAGGATAAACTTCTTTTTCTATGGTCTTTGAATGGGTTAGGTGCAAATTCTTTATTTCTCCACCTGGCAATTTGAACGTAATATCAAAGCTTATACCTATAGGAGCCTGAAACATGCTCATTGTAGCCCAATCTAGAGCTATATGTTCGGTTGATGAAGATATATATGGAATTACTTCTTTCTTCAGATAGCTCTCTGTATCTGTCCCATTGACTCTGATAATTTCAGTGCCAATAGGAATCTCGTCTTTTTTACTGCTGTTTACTCTCGAAACGATTACCCTATTTTCCACATTCTGTAAAAACAAGCGGTATTCACCAAAATTTGTTGTTAGCAAACTTCTTTTAACAGTGTCAGGTAAATACACATTTGTGTGCCCGTCTTTCAACGATGCACAGAATCTTTGTAAAAGACGATAATACTCGAAATCGTTTTCTGTTTTTTGAACTTCCTCTATTAAGGATTTGTAATCACTTTCCCATTTATCTCTATCAATGTTATTGAGATAGGCAAAATTATAATTGACTTCTTGCCAAAATTTAGACAATCCATATACTTTATCCGTTTTTGAAATAGAATTTGTGCATTGAGAAAATTACTTAAAAGGCTAATTAATACGACAAGTGTCTGTTTCATTTTTTCTTTTTTTTTATCCTGACTAACGTTAGCTAAGGTCTTGATTTTCAGTACTTATTTTTCCATCAAAAGATTTGGTCTCCCCTAGAGCCTAAAATTTCCTCGTTAGCTGGGGATATTAATTTACCTGGAAAAATCCCTGTTTTTTTCGCCCTTGGATTTTGGAGGGTAAATCTGGGGAATTGGCTACCGGTCTGTATATATGCTGTGCCGACCACAGGGAGGTATAGACATATATACTTTATTAGCTCTCGTTTACAATTGTCTTCAAGTAATTTTCTGGGGTAAACACGGCTATTTCAGAATTTTTATAATCCTTTACATTTCTTGTAATGATTGCTTTTAACCCTTTTATCGTCAACGCAGTCGAATATTGAATGGAATCTTCGAAATCTTTGAAATTATTTTTTA
>JBCCLN010000301.1:0-4654 GCA_039026865.1 Bacteroidota bacterium
GGAAGATCCAAGTGTTTTTATTACTCTATTGCGACGACCAACTTTTTGAATAATCTGAATGGAATAAGAGCCACTCCGATTTTTATTCCGACGTATGAACACGTCTAAATCTACCTTGCAGCACCCAATTTCACAATGTTTAGGCTATTATATTGCTGTTTTTCAGACTGTTGGAGTTCGCCACTTGCGGTGGCGCGGAAAACGGGAGCGCGTCATTGCCTAATTCAGATTTTATTATCTCGACCAGGCAAATCAAGATCAATTGATCTTTCTGCTTAGCGTCCTAAATTATTATTTAGAAATTGTCCTGGGTTGAATGAAGAGATTTTTAGCCAACGGTCGTTTAGTAAGGTCTCTTCCGAAGTATTCAAATCAGGCTTGGAAAAAAGTCTATTTTTATAGTAATTCCTATTTTTAACCTCAAAAACGTGGTTATTCGCCAACGAACGTTTATAGTCATTTACGAGTTTCTTCTCGGATTTCTCGCGTTCAACAAGATAGAAGTCAGTACCAAAAAGTATCCTATCAGCTATATGCGACACTTGAAGTGGCGCGTTCAAAAGTGGAAAATTCCGTTTGTCGTGCAGTGAATAAGAAATATCAGCGTAAACATTTTCATAGGTAGACATGAGGTCCAAAATCAACAAATACCACGAGTTTGAAACTGTCTTTGTCTGTCGTAAACATTTGATAAAGCTATCGCATGATACCAAATCAATATGGCACCCGTTCCTATTTGAACTTTCGCTCTTGAATAATTGTGATAAGTTACTTTTGACTTTTTTAACTTTTTGAATCTCTTCACTACCACCAAAGTGAGCAAAACAAATTTTGAGTTTCGGGAAAATTTTTAATATTTCTTCAAAGGCTTGAGGGTGAGAAAAGTTATGAAAGAACCGCGGTTCTGAGGTAAACTTAGAAATATCCTTAGTATCGAAATATTTCTTCACATTGTTAAAGTCATCCTCAGCCTGAATCACAAATTGGTTTACTTTCATAGGGTCAATTCCGTCACTTTTAACTGACTCTAATTTTGTAAAAGTTTGAGATAATCTGAACTGCTCATAATCTTCTAAATTAAATTCAAAATCTGATTTCTCTTTTGCTATTTCATTCTTCAGCCTGCGTATCAGCTTAAAATCGTAGTAATACCTGGTGTAAAACAAATCGTTAATAAGTTTGCTCTTGGAAATAGGATTGTAAGTCCCCTGATAGTGTATACCCCCTCGATCACAGTGCGTGATTATTGGAATTTGATTCTTTTCCGCATAAGCATATAAATCAAGTAATCTCGCGTCAAAGGGGTAATAGCCCAATGCGGGATACATTTTAATGCCCTTGAATCCTTTATCTTCTATGTATTCTTTCACAAATTTTACCAGTAATTCTCCTTCGAAACGCCTGGGGTCAATACACACAAAAGGTATAATATCATGCTGATTATCGTATTTAAGTTGCGTCAATTCTTCCAGTTGTGTAAGATAATTTATATCAGGAGTACCTGCTTCCATGTAGTCCATGTCAAGTGAAAGCACCACATAGTTCATATTAGGATTAAAATCATAATCTCCGCGTAGGTTCTCAAGAACTTCTTGCTGCGAATCCAGTGCTCCTATTTCAACAAGTTTCGCCAGCTGATTTCCTTTATCATAGGCATTGAACGGATTGATGAATTTTAATAAGTTTAAGAAGAACTCACGAACTGGTACTAACCATTTAATTTTGTTAAAGAAATTTTTCGCCGGCCTACCATAGAAGCCAGAAGGGACAAAAGAGGCCGTGAATAAATGAACATGGGTATTGTAAAGCTTCATCCTTAGCTACTTTTGTATGACGTTTTTGGTTTTGGTTTTACTCCGGCAAACCTGATATCCACAAAACGTAATAGTAGTTGAAACCAGGTTGAAGAACCTTCAGCACCAATTAGGGCCATTATAATGGTTCCTACTAAAAAGTTGAACCAATCACCCAAGTCCCTTAGGTTATAAGCGAACACCCCAAGATATGAAGTAGCCTTGTCCCAATAGGACACTTGAGATTGATATATTTCCATTTCAAGAGTATAGTTCCGAATACGATCGTCGAGCTGTTTAAGCACATCATGTTGAAGTAAAATTCGGTCGGTGCACGAGCAATCGGCTAAGCATTCTTTATAAGGTGTACGCATCGATTTTGGTAAGCATTCACTGATGCTTACAGAGTCGCTAATTGCCTCCCAGGCAAATAAAATATTCTTTGTATCACTTTCTTTGTAAGTTAATCCGTATTTCTTTGAGACTTTGACAAGTTCACTGTTACTAACAGAATCTGGTTCTAATTTGAGCAGCGAAATGTTCGCCTGGTGTATTGAATCCTGATTCCCTTGAAAAAAATTCGACATTAGACAGTATCTACCTGTAATAGCATTCAATGTATCCTCCTTTATTAATTCCAGACGTTTCGCCTTATTCCGTAGATACTCCACTCTGCGCTGTGATGTAGTCAAGGGCAACTCCCACAGAATAGGTAATCCAGAATTATGAAACCAGGTTGAGGCGCTATCAAGACGTGTTATTTGCTCATTTATGTAGGCGTCATATTTTTTCGTAAATTCCTCTTCAGAACAACCTTCACACTCAATCGAATTAGAGAATGGATAGTTCTGCGCGAGTCCTTCAGCAGTACCAACAAGGCTAGTCCTCAGGTCACTATCGTGTACGACAGCATCCAAAATGGACAAAAAATTTATGTTCAATAAGATGGCGAGTGCCCAGCCAAACCAAAATAGATCACGTTTAATACTCTTCTTGTAGCCTGCGACTAGTTGATCTTGATAATTATCGTACCATTCCTCAATGTTATTTCGGAACAATGACATCCTTTGGTCATCTTTAGAAGATTCAACGACTAAAAAAGACATTAAAAGTCGTTTGAACTTACCGTTTTCTAAGCTATTGATGACTCTCTTGAAATATTCATACCCATTGTCATCTGTAACGCTTATTGTACGAAACCTATCTTCATTAATACTGTATCTAAGACGTTTTCGAAGGTCATAATCTTTTAAAATACCTAGTAGTGCATCAGCAAAAGTAGAGGCTGCAATATAAGCCGGATATCGTCTCTTACTATTTTTTAGAGATGTAATTTGGGGGTGTCTGTAGACGAGGCTACCCCAACTAATTGACTGTGGGTCGTTCAGCGCTTGTCTTATAGACATGAAAAGATACATCTCGCGCTTTTGACGAAAGCTGCTATTGTTTATCCATTCTACAATTCCAGACACAATGGAACTGTACAGTAAAAAAACTACCAACAGTGCTAAAATGATCTCTAGCAATACATATTATTTATAAATACCAATTAAATTGACTAAAAAATAGATGAATAGCAAATTGAATAATTAAAAACTGTCTATAATATAATTCATCTCAAAAAATATTCTTGTAAATAAAAACATGGGTCGTCGCATTCATTAGATATAGTGAAGCCAACCTCCATTAAGCCTATTAGCATTTAGTATAAAATATCAGTGTAGTATTGAACATCGTATTATGATACTTTAATTCGAACTCCAATAATTTCAACACTGCGAAGATTTCAGCTTCTGATTCGTTTGCTCAAAAAAGCTACCTAGTGTAGACGTAAATTTGAGCAACCCGTCACAACCTCCACTGATCAAACCGGCGCTCAGAAAAATATCGGTTATGTAAAAAAGAATCTCCTGGATGGGTGTGTCCACGTTGTCGGAATTGTATGAGAGCCTAATACCCGAAATCCGGGTAATTCTCAATGACAAATCTCCTGGCGTTGCCCACACAAATGTTTTCCACTACTTGCTCTGTGTCTTGAGGATCGGTTAAACCGTAGAAGGTACCCCCACTGGCGGTTCTTTTGGTTTCTATAAAATCTATTAAGTGCCGCTTGAGGTCCACGTACTCCAGGGCAGTCTTAAACTCGTTGATTGGATCTATGAACCCTTCAAAGTCTGAACCCAGGGTGATGCAATCCCATACTTTGAACTTTGCTTCCTCCGTAAGATCCGTGCGATCGTAGATGGCCTTCAGTGAGGCCTCTATAGTATTCCAGACCGCGACAATGGTATTTTGTTTTCCGGTCTTTTTCTGTTTCTTGGGCACCCCCATGATGCGTTGATCCAGGGACAGTCCCAGGAGCCCCTTCGTTTCGTAAATGATTTGCACATCTTGATCGCAGACGTTGATGTTCCAATTGTTCAGCTTGCCAGTGGGCTCGAAGCTGTCGTCTTTTTCCTGGCCGTAGTTGGCGATAAGCTCATCTAAGGTTTTCCGGCCGCTGTGGCCGTTGTGGCTGGCAATCACGGGAATGGTAAGGCCTTTGGCCAGACAAGGCTTTATGATTTTCTCGTAAAACTGCTTTCTGGAGTCCGCACTCATGTGCTTCACGTCGATGAGAATCCGATAGCCTTCGTTCAGATCTTCCTCGTTTTGAGCATTGAGGGAAAGTAGTTTCCGGATCATTTGCCACCCGGCCGCGGTAAACTTTCCGTTCAACCGTTTCGACTGATCAAGGATAAGTGCGCTGATGTCGGGAAAACTATGGGCGTGACCGCATAATTTATTGTCGAAGTGGTGCGCGAACGTGACGAAAAACACGGGATACGGCCACTGCTTTTTCACAAAGTCCACGTGCGCCA
>JBCCLN010000302.1:0-4645 GCA_039026865.1 Bacteroidota bacterium
AAAACATCGTTTTCTATCAAAAGATACTGTTTTCTTAGAGACACTAGTTACCTAGTTCTTAACTCAATTACTTATTTTCGATAGATCAAATTGACCGCCAACGTTGGAATATCTTAATACTATCTAGAAATAAAGTTCAATGTTTACGCAGAACTCCATCCTAATTGGTACAACAATTCATGTATGGACACTTCATAAATTTAACTATTTACTCAAAAATGCTAGAAAGTGCTGAAATAATCCATTAATCAGATTTAAGGAAAATTACTTTGGCCATTTGTAATTTTAACAAAAATTTATCCACACAAAGTAAGCTCAATGAAAAAAATAGTTCGATCCTTTTCACTTCTATTCATTTTTCTGCTATATGTTTCTATAGCAGGATTCGCACAAGATAAACCTATAGAAGTACTCGTAAACGACTTTGTAAAAGAAATCAATAAGAATAACCAAGACCAAAGCTTTGCGGGTTTGGAAAAGCTAATGGTGGAAAGTGTAAAGGTACAGCGTACGGTTATCAATCTAAACGGTACATATAAAACAGTGAACCAAGACCGAAGTATGTTTCTTGATGGGTTTCGGCAATTGTCTTCTAATCCTGAAATCTCAGGCAATTCACAAGTAGAAACCATTTATGAAGCAACACAAAAGAAAAATACAGGCTTTGTCGCCGCAAAAATTAATGTGAAATTGATGACGAAGAATAACATAGCTGAGAAACTTTCCATCTATTTTAGTGCTGTTGGAGTTAAGGTGAGCGATACCTGGAAATTTGTAGAAATCAAAACAACTGAAGTGTTAGAGGAAAGAAATGCTGGAAGATGTTTTTGCGATTTTTACGAGAAAGATCAAGACTATGCCGTTGAGGTTCGTTATCCGGATGGTTTAATGTACAAAAAGGATGTACTTACGATTAAATACCTTAGAAAGGATGACGAGCGAACTATCATACTAGATGATGCACAATATACCTGGGAAAAAGATGGTAACGTGGTAAATAAAAATGATCCGGCAACAGCTCTGGGAAGCGCTAAAATAGCAAAAGATGCGGCAGTTTTGATTCTCAAAAAGAAATATGATAATTCATGTATAGGACTTGTTTCTCGTTAGAAAACGAACTTGACAAGCCTTATTCATTAGAAGCAATATTTGAATTAAAATAAGCATCTGATTTTCTTAAATATTGGGGTTAGTCTAGCAAAAAAATGTTCTAAAATTATACCTGCAGGCTTGCCTCTTGGTTGTTGAAGAAGTCTTTCTTATGCCCTCTTCCAGTAGATTTTCTATTAAGAGTTTGAATCTTGAAACATGCTCTAAGGACAGAATTAATGATGGCAATGGTGATTTAACCCGAAAAATTCGGGTGTTATTCATTGAGATGAGGTAACACGTTGAATAAGAGATAATTGATTTCGAATGGGAGGCCAACATCGTTCCCCAAATTGGAGGAATCAAAAATCATTCAGTATGAATAGAAAACTACGGTAAATCAATTACTTGAATCAAACCGCCACTATTTGTGGTGAATAATGCGGGTTAAACTATGTTACCGTTTATAAAGTCATAAGTCAATTTCAGTCCTTGATGTGAATGTTATCAGGAAGGGTATAGCCTCTGCTGTCGATGTAAAATTTCCATTCTTTCTGGATCCGATCATGGATTCTTCGGCTGATCGTATAGGCGTTTTTCTTATGACTCTTGACCGAGTCAAGATAGCGTTCGAGGATCTCCCTAAATCGTTCGAAATCATCTGCCAATAAATCGGAATAAACTAAACGAATGGTATCCAAGGGATTTTTTTCGAACTCTTCGAAGCGTATTTCAATCAGATTTTCTTTAGGGATGAGGTGTTTTTGAGCTTCATAGTCTTGGATGAGCTTCGAGAAGATCTCAAAAATAAGGTTTTCGATAAATTCATATGAAACTTCATGAAACCATAAGGTAGGAAAGAGCTCATCAAAAAATTTGAAGGTGGACAAATAGACCGCAAAAGGGTTTCGGTAGATATAAATAAACTTAGCCTCAGGGTTCATTTTTAAAATTTGATTGACCCTTCCTGTGTTAACCGGGCTTTTCAAAACTGCACGCTGACCAGAGGTATTGATAAGGGCTTTGTTTATCAATAATTGATACGTCTTTTTCCATTTTTTAGCATCTGAGGAATTGTTACGAAATCGCACAGATTGTTCGTAAAACCGATTGAATTTTTTAGGGAAGTAGAAAAAGTGATAGTAACTAAAAGTGGATAAATTGCCAATGGCAAAATCATCTTCCTGCGGGTAATCAACGCTCAATGCCATACCATCGGAAGGTCTTTTATCCGGCATATTGAGCTTCATAAACGTTTTGAATAAAAGTTTACTTCCCAAATTAGTAGGAAACAAACTATGGTATGTGGTAACATACCCCGCAGCGGGATCCTGACAAAGTAAATTGTGAAGCAGTGTGGTTCCACTTCGCCAATGGCCTAAGATGAATAGTGGCGGTTTAATTTCTCCTTTCGGTTTTCGCTTGAAAACCCCGAAAAGTACTTTTTCCCAAAGGTGAAAAGGACTTGCAATTAAAACGATAAGTAACGTAAGCAAGACTGTTAAATAATACTTCCTCTCTATTTCCCCTTTTTTTAGTACCCTGATATAATTAAAAAACGTGCTGCCTGCAAGCGTGGAGATAGGAGGAAGTTTGAATTCAGCCATAAGCTGCGATACTACGAAATATGCTTAACATTACGCAACCAAATTAAAAAATGAAATGAGCATAAACTTAAAATCCTTAGCATAACAACCAAGGACGACTAAGTTTACGGGAATTCCATGTGACTATTGGAACAAACGATATATATGAAATAAGCAAAAAGTTTGAAGTTGAATTTATGCCTATTCACGAATGGATCGGTTCGCCGATACGATTTATGTTGAATTCCCGTCGTTGCAAAGATTAAATCCTTGTAAATCAGGATCACAAAAACAGCGATGACTAAGGCTGTAAATTATTTATAATAACTGAGTGACAAAATCTATCATAAGCAGCAACCAACGTAGGTACGATGAAAATCAAACCAAGATGAAAGAGATAAAAGTAAATAGATTCACCTCTTTACTAATCGTTTTGTTAGCCTATGTTTTAGCCCTTCTCATAGGATATTGGGTAATTACATTCCAGGTTGGGGATATCTACATGACCGTCTTAATCGCAGATATTGCTGCTACCATTATTATTTTCAGTTTCAGTTTCTTTTTGAAAAATAGCAGTATGTATGATCCCTACTGGACGGTGATTCCTCCATTCATTGTGCTATATCTTATGCAGGTATATCCAGAGGGAAATCACTTGCGACAAATTTTCTTTCTGATTGCTGTCTCAGTGTGGGCCATTCGCCTGACCTTAAACTGGGTAAGAAGCTGGTTGGGACTAGAACATGAAGATTGGCGGTATAAGGACCTAGCAAATAAAACAGGCAAAATGTATTGGTTAGTGAGTTTTAGTGGCATTCACTTGTTTCCTACTTTGATTGTATTTTTAGGATGTCTGCCTGCATTTTATGTGATAAAAAAAGATTCGGCCATTGGTGTGTTTGATTTCCTAGGTTTAATTGTAAGTGTTGCAGCTGCAATTATTCAGCTGATATCAGACGAACAAATGCGGAATTTTAAGAAAAAAGCACAAAAGGGCGGTATTATGCAGTCTGGTCTTTGGAAATTTTCCCGACATCCTAATTATTTTGGAGAAATTTTGTTTTGGTTCGGTTTGTTTATTTTTTGTTTGCCAATTTCCATATCCGAGTGGTGGACTGTTATAGGTTGGATTTCCATGATACTGTTGTTTGTTTTCATAAGTGTGCCCATGATGGATGAACGAAGCTTGAATAACAAACCCGGATTTAAGGAGTACATGAAAAAATCCTCAGCACTTTTCCCATCACTAAAATTATTTCGAAATAAATGAACAAGATTTGGTTCTTGTTTTTCATAGCTACTGCAGCATTTTCTTTTGCTCAAGATCCGGAGGTGGTTACTCTCAAAACACTTATTAAGTCACGGCTTTTGCACTCACCCGTACTGGGAAATCTCTCCAAGCAACAGCAAATCGAACGACTCAAAAAGCAAGAAGAATGGACGGACCTGAAACCACAAATCAAACTCAATAGCAGCTATTACTATTACTTCTTTGACGTTCCTGAGTACATCTTCAATGAAGATCAAGCCTCAATTTTATCTCTCCAAAGCAGCACCGATCAATTGGGCGTTCCTGTTGGGACAGACTTTAATTTTACCGCCAGTTTACAGTTTAGTCAACGAATATTTGATACTCGCTTAATGGGAAGTAAAGAGTTGTTTGAGAAAGGGTCTGATTTGCAATTGCTTTTCATGGAGGAGAAAAAAAGTGAAGAAATCCATAAAATCTCCAAGGACTACATTAACTATTTAAGCCTGTCTCAAAATGAGAAATCCATTCAATTCAATAAAGGCCGATTGGATAAACTTTACGCTATTGTATTAAAACAAATAGAACTTGGGATGGCAGGTGATATAGATAGCGCAAGGCTTGCAAAAGCCATCAAGCTACTTGAATTAGACGAAAGAAAGCTGGCAAATGGAAAAAAAATGCTTAAAACATCCTTAATAGCTTATTCAGAGATAGATAC
>JBCCLN010000303.1:0-4645 GCA_039026865.1 Bacteroidota bacterium
ATCGTTTTCTTTCAAAAGATACTGTTTTCTTAGAGACACTAATTATCAGGACATGAACTAGGCGTTGGGCCAGGCGGGTTTTTTAAAGGAAGAACTCCTGACCTGACCCCCAAAATGAGGTAATAGATGAAGATCTTTTGTAAATTTCTTTATCGCAATACTGTATCATTTCAAATTCAAGAACATCTTTTCTGTCGATCATTATGGTGTGTTTGCGACAGAAAATTTACTTCGAGTCAGGAGTTCTGAAAGGATCTATTCTTCTATCATATCATTTATCCAGTTTAGAACTATCTCCGGAACTTTTGGGTCCCATTCTCCTTTTCTAAAAAAATATGAATCACCTGGTGTTTTATGAATGGTATTCCAATGGTCTAACCCCGGATATATTAACAACTCGTGATCTTCGTGACCTATCCGGTCAAGTTCATTAATGATCATATGATTATCAAATTCGGACATGATCCAATCATTACTTCCATATAAAATCCTGACAGGTACTTTTACTTGGGACCATTCTCCTGCCAAATTCATATTCTGAAGCTGATGGTAATATTCTACTGGTCTACCGTACATATGTCGTGGAGCATGATAGTTATAATCTTTAAGAGCCGGATTTTTTTTAATCACCTCCTCATAAGATTGCTTTCCTATGAGCATACCGTGATAAAGCGGGATGTATCCTTCGTTCATTTTCTTTACGATAGTACTTTGATCATCTCCTTCCATCTCTCGAATCCTTCTTTCTATCTCTAGCATATGTTCATACCATGTTTTGAAGAACGTGCCATCCGAGATAATTCCGGCTAAGTTGAATTCGTTGGCAAGTAAAGGAGCCAATGCACTCCCCATGCTCGCACCATAAATCACAATGCGAGTAGTGTCTACATATTTTTTGCCTTTTAGTGATCGAATCGCTGCACGGTAGCCTGAGAGCTCTGTTATGAAATCAGTTTCACTACAGTCACCTTCGCTATCACCAACCCCAGGCTTATCTACCCGCATCACAACCATCCCTGAGTTTTCGACGATATAATTGATCTGATTGACCCAATTACCCCCTCTTCCCGAGTATTTCTCAATGGTGCTGCAACTCAACCCCTGAATAAGCATGATCGCCGGCATCCGCCCAGACATATGTTTTGGCTTAGTGACAATTGTTCGTTGACTTATGCCATAATCACTTATTATTGATTCATAATAAGTATCCAGTCCATCATGCTTTTCAATCCCCAAAGGATTCAGTTTCACCAGGGTAGTTATCGTCTCATTACCTCGTCGATAAATGAGTTTGGTGGATTCATCTCCCCTTATTGCAAAGGTGATAGAAGTCCATTTTTCAGATGAATCAATCAATCGATCATTAACACTTAGCAAAATATCTCCTTCTTTTAATCCGGCTTTTTCCAGTGGGCTTTTTTCCTCTATCGAAATGATTCGAGTGCCTACTTCTAGGGTTGTTCCAACGAAGTTTGCTTCCCAAGATGCGCGCCTTTTGAGCTCCTGAGAACGAATTACAGAAATCTGAATGAAAAATGCAGTAAATAATACGGTGTATCTAATCATGTTTTTTGTTAACCAAAATAGACCTCAAGATCATTTCAAATTAGACTTTTATGTGAACTTCGCTTTTCCCAATGCGTAAGCGGTAAAAATTATGATGATAAGAATCTTACGGGAGCATAAAATACTTACTCATGTGTTATTTTGGGTGATTTATTACTTCGCCTTTTCAATCATATGGGCTCAAAATGGGGAGTATTATCCATCATTTTTTCTTGAGTTTGCATTAATGCCCGTCCGAATTGGATTATGTTATTATACCATTTACTACCTTATTCCTAAGATATTGAGAAAGCAAAAGATCATCCTCTTTTTCTCTTACTACGGGATTGCACTTTTTGTAGCAGGAAGTGTACAGAGTGTAATCACTTACTTTTTTTACGAATCCGTCTTTCAAACAGCGCTACATTATATGCTAAGCATAGGGTCAATATTTCGATCTATGCTTCTGGTTAATTCCACTGTATTATTTCTTTCAGCATTTAAGCTTTACCAACTGTGGCAAGAAGAATTGACAAAAAATGACCAACCTCCCGTACATTACATCAATATAAAAGCAGATAAAAGAACCTACAGAATTAAAATGGACCATATTCTGTATGTGGAAGGATGGGGCAACTATCTCAAACTAGTTCTTAAAGATGGAAACCAATTGATTTCATACAGTAGCTTAAAAGAACTAGAACAAATGTTACCCAAAAACTTTGTGAGAACGCATAAGTCCTACATAGTCAATAAAGATAAAATTAGCTCTTTTACCAAGGAAAATTTGGCGATAGACGATAAATTCATTCCAATCAGCAAAAACGTAACGCTGGAAAATTTCCTACAAATCCACTAATAGAATCCTTTGCAAAAATGGATTTTTGGCCGTCACAATTTGTGGTGAATAATGCGGGTTAGAGACTTTATCGAAGCATGCGATAAAATGGTCTATCACATCAGAGAAATTGTACATCCTGACCGATTGAAACTCAGACTACACAAACCCAAAAGATCCTATTATCAGAATTATATATCGCTGTGAAAATAAATGCTTAAACAAACGATAATGGACCTGGTATTAAAATACTTCGTGATAATAACCAAGGAACAAAGAAATATAATAGGGGATTAGCACTATTTTTATTATAATGCAGTGATGAAAAAACTCCTTTTAAACGTGTTTCTAATTTTCCCTTTTTTAGCGAATTGTCAGTTATTTGAAGGCGAAGAATATAATTATTCATCTGAATGGATATGGGGAATAAACAAAAACACAAATGGTGGTTTGATAGGAGGGATTATGATTCGCTATAGCAGGTTGCGTGGAAACGAAACCTATGAAACTTACGGTTTGGAACTTTCCAATGTAAAGCATCCTAGCGAGGTGAGATTTACCGGTCAAAGCGGAGCAGGATTCACCTATGGCAAGTCAAACCATCTTTATGCTATTCGTCTACAATATGGCCGTGAGAAGTTACTTTTTAGAAAAGCGAACCAACAAGGCGTTCAAATAAGCACTATGGCAGCAGTAGGACCAACCATCGGGTTAGAAGCTCCTTATTATCTATCTATAGGAGATGGCAGATATGAACAATTTAGGGCAATTCCAGGAAGTAATCCACCCGCCTACCCAGGTCCACAAAATTATCTTGGTCCGGGCAGGCTTTTTCAAGGACTGGGAGAATCGGATGTAATTCCAGGAATCAATATCAAAGGTTCACTATTGTTTGAATTTGGTACTTATCGGAGCAACGTTGCCGGAATAGAAGTAGGAGTATTGGTGGAGGCCTTTACAGAGAAAATCGTTATTATGCCCGCTCAGTCAAACAATTCCGTTTATTCTTCTGTTTTCTTCACACTTTTTTGGGGATCCCGAAAATAATTATTTTCGTTATTTGAGCCTAGATTTGCCTTTCAGCTAAGGATTTAATATGATTGATCTGCCAGTTATCGAAAAACCGGAAAGAAAGAAAAAGCCAAATTGGCTACGAGTGAAGTTACCTGTTGGTGAAAACTATTCGAAGGTAAGAAAACTTGTAGATAAGCATAAACTACATACGATCTGCGAAAGTGGAAACTGTCCAAACATGGGTGAATGCTGGGGGGAGGGGACAGCAACTTTCATGATTCTAGGAAATGTTTGCACCCGAAGTTGTACTTTTTGTGCTGTGGCAACGGGTAGACCACCAGAGTACGATAAGGAAGAACCAAAACGAGTTGCCGAGGCTATTAAGTTAATGAAAGTTAAACATGCGGTTATTACCTCAGTAAACCGGGATGAATTGAAGGATCGAGGAGCGGAGATCTGGTACCACACGGTGATTGAAACAAAAAGCGCATCGCCTGAAACCACCATTGAAACGTTGATTCCTGATGTAAAAGGTAACTGGAAGGCGCTCTACAGAATGATCGAAGGAGGGCAAGAAGTAGTGTCTCACAACATGGAAACAGTGGAAAGCCTCTACAGAAGAGTTCGTCCACAAGCCAAATATAACCGAAGTTTAGAGCAAATTAAACGGATAAAAGAGGCAGGCAAACGAACCAAGTCAGGCATAATGCTTGGGCTAGGTGAAAAAGATGAAGAAGTATATAAGGCTATGGATGATTTGGTAGCGCATGGTTTACATATTCTCACGCTAGGGCAATATTTACAACCTACTAAACGCCACATAGAAGTAGCTGAATTTATTCATCCGGATAAGTTCGACCATTTTAGAGAAGAAGGACTTGAGAGAGGGCTTAAATACGTAGAATCGGGGCCATTGGTAAGGTCTTCTTACCATGCAGAGCGACACGTAAATGTGGCTATTTAGCGATTTCTACTTTTTTCTATATCCAGTAAAGTATATTGAGGAATCAATAATTAGTGCCTCTAAGAACACAGTGCCTTTTGAAGGAAAATGATGTTTATAGCTCATAAAAGCGTATTTTTTTGAGTTTTCGATGCATAAATAGTTATTGAATCTATTTTAGAGATTCTATTGAAAACGCAATAAAAACCACAATTTCACCTTTGATTCATATTAACCCGAAAAATTCGGGTGTTATTCATTGAGATGAGGTAACACGTTGAATATGAGGTAATTGATTTCGAATG
>JBCCLN010000304.1:0-4632 GCA_039026865.1 Bacteroidota bacterium
ATGTATTGTTAGTATCCCCTTAGCTTGGTATATCATGTATAGCTGGTTGCAGAATTATACTTTTAGGATTAACCTAGGCTGGTGGTTTTATGTTATTCCCGTAGCGTTTGTTATTGGTATGGCGTTCCTGAGTATTATTTTTAAAATAACGGGAACAATTAAAGGCAACCCAATTAATTCATTGCGGTATGAGTAAAGTACGATTTTATGTTTAAGCATTATTTTATAACAGCAATAAGAAATATTTTAAATAATGCTTCACATTCTTTGCTCAATGTCCTTGGATTAAGTGTGGGTTTAGCATGCTGCACAGTTGTTTTCACTATCGTAAATTTTGAATATTCATTTGATAAATGGCACAAAAACAAGGAAAACATTTATAGGGTCACCACGATATATCATGGAGATAATCGCATAGGATATAGCGGAATTATACCCTATCCAACCGGAGAAATCTTGGATGAAATACCTGAAATAGAAGATGTGGTGTTATTTCATGGTCCCAGTGATGGGAAATTATCTTTCGTTGCCAACGACGGATCTCAACAAATCTACCGAGAGGAACAAGTTCTGATGACCAACCAAAGTTTCTTTTCCGTATTGGATTTCAAATTGCTTTCTGGCGATCCGGCATCGTTGGATGAACCTTTCAATATTATTTTAAGTAAAGAACTCGCGATAAAGTACTTTGAAAATGAAGATCCCATCGGAAAAATCATATTTCTTGATGGTGAAACAGAACTTAAAGTATCGGGGATTATTGAGAATAGCCCTAACAATACGAACCTACCCTACGATTGCCTGATTTCTTTCAAGACCTTGAAAAAGATCTATCCTGGCTTGTGGAATCAATGGGGAATGACCTGGGCGCACAGCATTTACCTGAAGTTGAGAGCAGATGCTGATATCCAAGCATTAAACATAAAAATCGATGAGCGAAAAGACATTAACTCAACGGACGAGGAAGAAGATAGCAAAAAGACGCAAATTGCTTTGCAACCTTTAACTGAAATTCATACCGACGAAAAATACGGAGATGGGTATCATTATGTGACGCCTTCCCTCATTATCTGGGCGTTTATTTTTCTGGGGGGGTTAATACTAGGTACGGCTTGTTTGAATTTCATCAATCTCAATACTGCTATCGCAATTAAACGATCCAAGGAAGTAGGGATTCGAAAGACGCTGGGGAGTTCCAAAAAGCAGCTTATCATCCAGTTTTTGAGTGAAACTCTGGTTATTGTAACTATTTCTATGATGCTGGCAGTCAGCATTGGTCAGTACCTGATAACGCAGTTTAATCAACTTATCACCACCATAGAATACAACCTCCACTATGCCAATGATATTCTACTATTTGGAACTGTTATGGTAGTATTCATTACGATACTTGCCGGTTTCTACCCGTCTATGGTACTTTCTGGATATCAACCGGTAGAGGCATTAAAAAATAAGATCAACTTAAAAGCCGGTACAGGAAATTTTAATTTACGAAGGTCTCTCGTTGTAGCGCAATTTGTATTCACCTCTATCCTAATCATAGGCACACTCATCATTTCTGCCCAAGTCAACTTCATGAAAAGCAAGAATTTAGGTTTTGATCCTTCCAACGTAGTGAAAATCCAGGCGCCTCCTGAATCTAAAATGGATGTGAAGGTTCTGTTAGCAGCTTACCAAAGTAAGAATTTCGTTGAGGACGCAACCCTTTCTTTTACCTCACCCATGGACTGGAACAATTGGAATAACAGCTATTCGCTAAAAGGAGAGGAATACATTGATGGCAATAATGCTAATATGAAGTTTGTAGATGCCAACTATATGAACTTTTATGAAATACCACTTATTACCGGTCAGCAACTGTCAGAAAGGACGATCAATGACACCACTTTTAAGGTGGTGGTAACCCAAAAATTGTTAGAAACATTAGGGATTAATGATCCTACTAAAGGCATTGGTAGAATGCTTGTCTCAGGCAGAAATCAATTTGAAATCATTGGGGTAGCGAAAGACTTTAGTGTAAGTACACTGCACGATAAAATTAGACCAGTTATACTTTCTTACCGTCCTGGAAAGATGAATCAAATTGCGTTGAGGCTCTCTGATAGTGATATCAACCGACACATAATTGATATTGAAGATACATTTAGAGAAATTTATCCAAATGAACTTTTTGAAATGGCCGTTTTTGAAAATGAAATTTCAGAACAGTACATGTTGGAAGATTTACTTCATAAAGTGATCCGTTTTGTTTCCATTCTGGCTATTTTGCTTAGCATCATGGGGCTTTATGGTTTGGTTTCTTTTATGGCTAATAGAAACGCAAAAGTAATTGGGATAAGAAAAGTGTTTGGAGCATCTACGGGCAATATCCTGAGGATTTTTACTAAGGAATATACTAAACTTCTTTTGATATCTTTTTTGATATCGGCTCCCACAGCCTATTTCCTTATGAACACCTGGATCCAGGAATTTGCATTTCGAATTGAAATAACAGCGAAATATTTCATCATCGGGTTTCTTATCGCAACTGTTATCGCCATCGTGACAGTGGGCTACAGATCTTTAATCGCTGCTACTGCAAATCCGATCAGGTCTTTGAGATACGAATAAAAAGATCCTTAACTAGTGTCTCTAAGAAAACAGTATCTTTTGAAAGAAAACGATGTTTTTAGCTCATAGAGCGTGTTTTTTTGAAATTTCGATGCACAAATGTTCATTGAATCTATTTTTGAAATTTTAGTGAAAACGCAATAAAATCACCGGTTTACCTTCAATTCGTTCAAAATTCAGATGAATTTTTGAGAAATTGAGAAATTAATCCCAAAGTATAAAATAGATTCGATTCATTATTTTTATTGAAGACTACGTTGCAGGTGTCAGTAAGTGTGTTTCTGCCTTTTCTTAGAGACACTAACTATTCGAGTCCAGACTGAAATGTCAAGGCTTTATCACTCGTATTTTATGGATTCAATAGGATTAGTATTAGCGACTTTCATAGAGTGATAAAAAATAGAAATACCTGCTGCGACTAACGCCCCCATAGCGGTCAAGCCAAAGATCCACCAACTGATAGAAATTCGGTACTCAAAATTTTCCAGCCATCTTGCCGTGAGCCAAAGGGTAATGGGTGTACCCAGGATGCAAGCCATGAATACTAATTTCAAGAAATCTACAGATAGGACCTTTAATAAAACCAATCGGCTAGCTCCTAACACTTTTCTAATTCCAATTTCCTTGGTTCTTCTCTGCATGATAAATGCAGTCAATCCAAAGAGTCCGAGGCAGCCTATGAAAATAGAGAGGAATGCAAAGGCTGAAAGTACATTTAGAAATTGTGCTTCTTGCAGATAATGTTCCTCGAAAGCTTCATCTAAAAATTGATAGCGAAATGGAATGGATGGCTGAATTCCACTCCATACTTCTTCAATAACTTCTAATGATTGAAATAAATCGTTTCCATTTATTTTGATAAACATCCATTGCAAGGGGTAAGTTATTCCCGAACTTAACGAAAATACAGCAGGCTGAATCTTATCGTGCAGTGAGGTAAAATGAAAGTCTTCAACCACCCCTATAATTTTTGCATCTTTCACAGACCATGCTTGCCCAGTGTATGCACTACCCTTAAGTTGAGCACCTATTGGATGTTTCAGTTTCAATAATTTCGCTGCTGACTCATTAATTACGTAGGCATCGGTATAATCGGAAGGAAACGCATCACTAAATCCTCTACCCAGTACAAAATTCACATTGATTGTTTCAAAGTAATCATGTGCCACAATTACTGTTGGTAAGTGTATATTCTCAACCGTGTTGGGCTTTTTATATTGTCGCCACCCTCCAACTCGGTAGGCTAATCTACTTGTGGAAGCACTTACGTTTTGAATGGAGGCACTGTTTAATAGTTTGTCCTTTAGGATCGGATAATTTTCAAATCCTTCGGGTGATTGAAAAGAGGCAACCAGGAGTTGTTCAGTATCTATTCCTAAATCCTTGTTTTGCATAAAATACAGTTGTCGAAAAATCACCAATGTACTGGAGATGAGTATAGCAGCAAGAAAGAACTGCACACCCACTAATATATTTCTTGGATTTAAAGTGTTGGGTCTGTCACCTGAAACAATACCAGATAGGGCATTGGAGGTTGGAACTTTCAATAAAAACAACGCTGAGAAACTACCCGTAATCAGTGAAATGACCAATAGAAGAATAAAACAAACACCAAAAATCAGTAAGTTATCTGCCAGATCAAGACGTATTTCTTTTCCAGTCATTCCATTAAAAGATGGTAACGATAGGTTTACCAATAAAATGGTGATCAAGGAAGCGATCAAACCCATAAGAAGTGCCTCCAACTGAAATTGCCAAATTTGAGAAGATCTACTTGCTCCCATCACTTTTTTTACCCCCATCTCCTTTAATCGCTCAAAGGCTCCTGCAATTGATAAATTCAAGAAATTGATAGAGGCTAATAGCAGGATTACAATGGCCGTAGCGAGAAAAATATAAAGTATTCTATAGCTTCCATTGACCTCAATCTCGGCTACCAAATCTGAGTTGAGATGAATATCTTTTAAATGCTGAAAAAAGTACGTTGGACGCGCTTCCTCGTCCACATAATGAGCAATCAAT
>JBCCLN010000305.1:0-4581 GCA_039026865.1 Bacteroidota bacterium
AACGGCCAGTGAAATGACTCTGGAAGCAGTGCACACCTTGATTCAAACCAAGGCTGCTAAGCGTAACTTATCGATGAAGATCTTCGATTTTGGCAATATCGAAGCCGCCAGCGGCAACCGTGTACGGCAAGATGTTGAGCTAAAGAAAGGACTCAGCCAGGAAGTTGCAAAAAAAATCTCAAAGATGATTCGCGACAACCTAAAAAAGGTACAAGCCTCGATTCAAGGCGAATCTGTAAGGATTTCTGCAAAATCCAAAGATGATCTGCAAGCCGCAATTCAGCTCATCAAAGAAGAAGACTGGCCCGTTGCTTTGCAATTCCAGAACTATCGCTAAGCCTTGCACTAGGCTGATACTCTTTAATATCCTTTATTAAGGATTAATCAGTCATACGTATAAAGTTAGGATACTCACGGCAATAATTAGCATAACTATCAAGCCGTTTCTTAGTAAGAGGAACACTTCTGTCGATCTTGTATCCTAATTTTTCATACAAAATCGTTCCTGGCTCGTTTTCTTGTGGAACAGGCAGTTCATTTTCGAGGAGGAAGCATTCTTTCTTACTGAGAATAGGAACATTAATTTCTATTGGCTCTGACCAATCAAAGTCAACGGAACGAACATCCTTGAACTGTTCCTTAGTTTCATCCAAATCTTTTCGCCTATGCACAACACCTGTAACGCTCAACATCTGTGTTCTGTCATTATATCTAGATGAAGTCAATGGCAAAAAGTCAAGGTCACTGCCAGGTTTATCTAATGCCTCAGAAGCTGCTCTCCTAACCATTAATTGAATCATTCGTGCATACTTTTGATTATTTCCAATAAATGGATCTCTATGAGAATGAGGCAAAACCCCTTTAAATTCATCTTTAAAGTCTCTTTCCAGCTTCTCTTTGAGAGGTATGACTTCTGCTTCTGACAGTATTTCTTTTAGGTAAAATAATTCATCTTTAGGGTGTGCATTAAGTGTCAACTTAATAATGCTTCCAGGCAAAACTCTATCTAATAAAAGCTGAAACTCTTCAAACCTTTCATACCTTAGATCCGTATAGTCTAACCAGAATATATCAATACCACTAGGCTCATATTTATGAATAATGAAATCCCTTAATGGGACATTTTCAAGAATCAACTTAGCACTAAATTTATGAAACTCTTGCCTCATATATGTCTGATAATTCCCTTCAAGTGAAACAAGTTTCATGTCAGGGAAAAATCTATCTATTACTTTTAGATCCTGCAAAAAAGGACCTGCCAAAGAATAATAAGTATACTCTTCTAGTCCCTTATCAGAACTATATAAAGAGGCACGAACTATATCAGTTAGCAAAAGCCTATCAACAGCTTTATTAATTCGAAGATGATAAGGAGGATGCTTCATCTATTTAATTAAGTGTTGATCAAATACGAGGAAATAGTTTGCTCTACTAAAATAATCGATTATTTTATTTAGAGTTTTTATGCTTTTCAACTAGTTGTTCAAAAGCGAATTCAAATGATTTAATTCCCACCTGCTTAGGAATTTCTCTTTCTCTCAGTTTGTCGATATCTTGTAAAAGCTCTTCAGCCAACTCAAGAACTTCTTCCTTATCTTTCTGAAAAGAGATCCGAACATCAGGATTTTGAATTGGAGGTAGTGGTAGCTTTGGTTTATATTGGCTTCCTGAAATTCCACGTTGCACGCTAGTAAGCTTCAAAGTTGTTTCAGCTTTTTCTTTAGCTTCAGAGTAACTAACAGCAGGAACAGATGCGACTTTTTCCCTAGCTTCTTTTTCTTTTGATTTCCACTTATTTGTAAAATCAATGAATATCAATAAACCTTCACGCATGCGATTTAAAGTTTGTTGATAAAGACTAGAACTATAATTTAATCCACGTTTAGTAGTTGTAGTAGGTAATTTTGAAGGGTCGCCACGAAACTCTACAACACCTGAAATGGAGATAAACTGATTATGATAACGAGGTACACCAGCCGTCCCCCAACCAGTTAATTCATCACGATTACAATATAAAACAACCCGATCATTGCAAATAACTGTCCACCCAGCATATGCAGTTGATGATCGATTGACTTCTTGCTCTGCAAGTGTTTTTTCAGCATCAGGTATTGGTTCTCGTAATCCTACAATTAAAAACACTTCGACATCTTCAACTTCGCCTTTAAAGACATAAGGGCGAACAGTGTCTTGATTTGTCGTCTGCTCTGAATAACGAATTAAAATTGGATCTGGATGAACTTCGTTACCATTAACTTGCACTGAAAACCCCTTACTTAGAATAAAAGCATAATAGCCCTGCATTTTATCTAGTAAGGTGTCAATAAAATCTTTTTCTCTAAACCTTTCAGCAATATCTTGATGTAAATCTTGGACTACTATTTTTGTCCCATCTTCTTGAAATAAGGATGTTTGTGATTCAGCACTCAGGTTCCAATTATCTTCATCTTGCATCCAATCTGGTGAAATTGGAATTGTATATGCTGAAGCATTATTCTGTGTAGAGATATTAGCATCAGCACCCATTTTGAATATGGCCCTTTTCATTCCAATACCATAGACACCTACACTCAAAAACTGGGAGGCATTTAAAGCTGACTCTTGCTCGGATACAGCTGGACGTCCCATTCGGAAAGCTCGTTGATGTTCACTCCAAGGAATACCGCCGCAATTGTCTTCTATTACAAACTTTTCTGGACTGATTGTAATTTTTGCCCAGAATCCTTGATAGGGCTGGGAATCAGTATCTAATTCTGTATTTCTTTGCTCAAGACTTCTCTGGATGCCATCAACACAATTATCTAGCAAGTCTAGAATTGCATCTTCTAAGGCTAAATCACGTGTAAGCATCTCTACAAAAAAACGCTTAGTGGGTCTAGCATCAACACGTTCATAAGATGAATTACTCATACCAAACCCTGTGATAAACAGTTAAATCAGAGTAACTTATTGATAATTGCACCAAATACAGCTTCAGACACAGTAGGACATACACTATTACCGATTTGACGAAAGCTATGCCACTTTGATGGCGCAAATTGAAACCAATCTGGAAACCCTTGAAGCCTTGCAGCTTCTCTAGGTGTTATCACACGTGGCTGTGTTGGATGAATAGGTCGAAGAGCTTGATGACTACCTCGATCAGAACCAGTACCAGCTCTTAATGTAGGGCAAAATCCATCCTTTTTGAGTCTAACACTTCTAGAAATTTTATCTTTCTCGCCTTGACGCAAGCATACGTATCTTTGCTCAACTTCAGGAGTATGATTTGTCCCAAAACATCCAGAAACTAGTCTGTCTGCTTTGTATAGCTGTAAAGCATTATTGTTCCCAACACCTTCAGGGATATAAGTATTCAGTCTATATAAAAACTCATTTTCTTTCACTGGTCGAAGCTTCCTCCAGCTGTCTGGCTCTGTCAACCAATGTTTCTTAATATTTACAGGTAATCCCTTAAGAGCTTGACCAACATTTACAGGCGTATCTACTTTTTGGTTGTCAAAGTCCTCACCTGATAGTTTTTGTACTAGATCAGGTCTATAGCCAATAAAAAAAACTCGTTCTCTAATTGTTGGAGCACCGAAATCGCATGCTTTTATTTTCAGAGGTTCTAATACCTCATAATCACCTTTAACGATTTCAAAAGCTGAATCTAAAATATCAGCATATTTTTTATGCAGAATACCTAAAACATTCTCAACTACAAAAAAGCTAGGTTTACATTCATCTATCAAAGAAAAGAATTTTAAGAAAAGTGCGTTGCGAGGATCACCAGATTGCCTTCGTCCAATGTAACTAAAACCTTGGCAGGGTGGTCCTCCTACAAGACCATCAAGCTGCCCAATAGTGAGTCCGGCTTGTTGTAATATTTTTGCACCATTAACCTTAGAAATATCTTGATTCCAATGCTTTACCTTAGGGAAATTAAGAAAGTGTGAAGATAAAGCATGCTTATCATTTTCAACTGCCAAGGATATCTGAAATCCAGCTCTAACAGCCCCAAGACTTAATCCGCCAACCCCAGCGAACAAATCAATTATCTGAAATTTTTCAGTATGTCTATTACGCAAAATATATTGACAGTCTAAACAAACTAATACCTATGTATTTTGTTGACAAATTATCATACACAGATAAACCAATGCTAAAGGCAATAAAAGTTATCGCAACTTGACGTAATAAGTTGTTGCCCACGCATACTCACGCTCTGATACTTATGGCTGGAGCAATTAGTGAACATACGTCAAAGTAACGCTGATTAAGCTGACTATATCAACCAGGATTTTTTCCAAGTAACGACTATAAATCCAAGGTTAATAATGTGGCGCTAGGTCTATAACCCAGACCGTCATAAAGTTTTAGAGCAGCAATATTGTCATTAAAAACTTGAAGGCTCAACTGGTCATAGCCTTGCTCAGTTGCCCAGCTTTTTGCATGATTCATCAATTTACGGCCCAGTCCCTGACGACGATAGCTTGGGACCACATAAACCAAATAAAGATAGGCCTGTAGTGCCCCCGTCAATTGATTAACCGACGGTCCTAACCACAGGCAACCAAGGGAATGCACATTCTCTGCCAT
>JBCCLN010000306.1:0-4552 GCA_039026865.1 Bacteroidota bacterium
AGTCCCTTCGTTTAATATCCGTCCTCAATGATTTTTGATTCCTCAAATTTTGGGACAGGGTTTGGCATCCCATTCGAAATCAATTACCTCATATTCAACGTGTTACCTCATCTCAATGAATAACACCCGAATTTTTCGGGTTAATCTGGATTATTTACCGCAACTAGTGGCGGGTTGATTCAAGTAATTGATTTACCGTAGTTTAATGTTCTTACTGAATGATTTTTGAGACCTCAAATCTGGGGAAGGATGTTGTCCTATTATTCGAAATCAATTACCTCCTATTCAACATGTTACCTCATCTCAATGAATAACACCACCCGAATTTTCGGGTTAAGATGCGTTGCTAACCTGTCAAAAATCTATCTAATCCACCTTTTTCAATGCTACTGCATTCATACAATATCTTAAACCACTGGGTCTTGGGCCGTCAGGAAATACATGTCCCAAGTGGGCATCGCATGTATTGCATATAGTTTCTATTCTGGTAATTCCAAAAGATTGATCCTGAATATATGCAATCGCATTTTCCGTAACTGGCTGGGTAAATGAAGGCCATCCGGTTCCGCTTTCGAATTTTTCATTGGCATCAAAAAGCAAGGTTTCACAACATACACATTCGTATTGTCCTGGATCTAATTTGCTACACATTTCTGAACTAAATGCTCGCTCTGTGCCCTTTAGTCGTGTCACTCGGTACTCTTCGTCGGAAAGTTGTTTTCTCCATTCTACTTCGGGTTTTTCTATTCTTCGATTTGGCTTAGGGTTTCCTTTATCTGCAAATTCTAATATATCTTTCCAGTTCAGCATATTGTTTTTCCCTTTGGTTTAATGAATAAATCTTTTTTGAAGAGGTTTACTACTTTTAACTGAGTGCTTTACAGGTTTTGAGCTATTCCTTCTACTGAATTCTACAGAAACTTAAACCATAAAATAGGAACCAGATAAACGTGATAAAATTCACTTTCATAAATCTTCAGATAGCTAGATTTTCACAAAATCTTTAGTTATTCTAAGCAGCTTTTGTCTTCAATCGATCTTTATAGAGATCCTTCAATTTTCTAATCTTCGGACTGATCACAAAACTGCAATAACCTTGCTCCATATGCTGATTGTAATAATTTTGGTGCTCTTCTTCTGCCTCGTAAAAAGCTTCAAGCTTAGTAATCTCGGTTACGATTGGATCATCAAATGTTTCTTTTAGTTCTTCCAGAACTTGCTCAGCCACCTCCTTTTGTTCTTCGCTGTGCCACAAAATAACAGAACGATATTGGGTTCCCACATCTGCTCCTTGCTTGTTGAGTGTAGTAGGATCATGTGTGGTCATAAATACAATTAATAAATCTTTGTAAGAAATCTCTGTCTCATCGTAAGTGACTTGTACCACTTCAGCATGGCCAGTCTTTCCGCTACAAACTTCCCTGTAGCTTGGGTTGGGGCTTTTGCCACCAGAATAACCAGAGATCACCGCCTCTACTCCTTTTAGTCTTTGCACTACTGCCTCTACACACCAGAAACAGCCGCCGCCAAATGTTGCTTTTTGTATGTTTTTTCCAGTCATTTCTAATCATATGTTTGATAATGCATACTCTCTGAATTAGAGAAGAATTCGCCTATCTGCCAATTATTCAAGGTCTTTTGTAGTGATCTTCTTTTTAAAACTTTCTTCTCAACTTTCGTTCATATCCATTCCAATCTGACTTCACAAACAAAAACTGAAACAATGAAGGACATGTTTCAGAATTATGAGAAAAGCTTTATCTACTTTCTTTAAGGTTTCAGGCGACGTAGTCGAACAAGCAAAATCACAAATGGAAAGATCAAATCAATCAGAGAATAATTTTGATATATGATAAATAGTGTATTCACAAAAATTCACTAAAAAAATTATCCGATCAAATCATACCTGTTCCTGCTACTTCTATCATTTGTTAGTTCCAGTGTGAAAGAAACAAAAATATCCATTATATAATGCTGGAGTATTTATAATGCTGGAGAGTATTTTATGAATAGGGAATGTCAGATAACTCTCACCTCTATTTGTTCTGTTATTCAATTTTTTAATTCGTTAGAAGATTAAAAGGATCCTGCAACTTTTTTTGACAATCTACCTCTGCATAAGTTACACATTTACCTTCTTTCATAATGAATTCTCCAGCTAAGATCCCACGTCTTTCCTCCATCCCTGGAAAGCTCCCAGTCCCAGGTGAACGAATCATTTTTGATATCGTAAAAAACCATTCTTTGAACAATTTTCTGGTTATTTATCTCTCTTGGATGTGTTTTAAATATTCTCTTATCTCCATCAAAATCACCGATAAAATCATAGTAGCCTCCCTGGTTATCTGCCCAAGCCTGCCTCCAGGTTCGGGTTTGAGGTTGAAAGACAGAAAGAGATCCACCCATAAATCCTTTGGATTGTCCTTTCAATATCCGGAAGTTCTCCTGAAGCACTTTCCTTCCCATTATCCATGTTAGCTCATTGATGCCTTTCCCGAGTGTATCACCCTCTTCCCATGTAGCAGACCACCTACCTTCCCAGAAGTCAAAATATTCGGATGAATCAAGTTCAGATAGTTTTATACTTTGGCCGGTAGAACCGAACGCGATAAAAATAAATAATAGGATCAGGAATCTTGGCATGAGGTTAGCTGTTTTGATAGTAAACAGTTAATCATTCAAGTCCCCTATTTTTAATTATTTAATGGAGGGGATTAACTTCATAAAAATTACAGGGCATGAAAATCATTCAAATTTTACTCTTCTCTATCATAGCGCTAGCTTTGGTACAATGTAAAAGTGTTCCTTTAAGTGGAAGGTCTCAGTTAAGTCTTGTTAGTAACAATAAAATATTTCCAGCGAGTTTTCAGCAATATGAGCAGGTAAAAAAAGAAAGTGAGATTATCACTGGAACAGAGGAAGCAAGAATGGTAAAACGAGTGGGATCAAGAATTCAAAGGGCTGTAGAGCAATATTTTGAAAGTGAGGGGAAATCCAGTTATCTAAAAGATTATCAATGGGAATTTATTTTAATAAAAGACGATGAAACCGTAAATGCATGGTGCATGTCAGGTGGTAAAGTAGCCTTCTACACAGGTATTCTTCCTATTTGCGAGGACGAATTGGGTGTAGCTGTAGTAATGGGTCACGAGATTGCACATGCCATTGCGAATCATGGTAGAGAAAGGGTCAGTCAGCAATATGCAGCGCAATATGGATTGACAGCGGTTAGTGTAGCCCTCACAGGCGGGGGCGCAGCTACGTTATCTTCTGACTTGATCATGCAGGCTGCCGGAGCAGGTACTTCCTTAGGAATTTTGGCTTTCTCCAGGAAACATGAATCAGAGGCAGACAAATTAGGGCTTTACTTCATGGCTATGGCCGGCTATGACCCGCAGGAAGCGCCCAAATTTTGGGAACGTATGTCCTCACAGAGCGGTGGTAAAGAACAATCAGAATTCTTATCAACACACCCTTCTCATGATACTCGAATCTCCGACTTGCAGGAAAATATGCCTGAAGCGCTCGAGTATTACCGTCAGCGTAAGTGAATGGGTCACAACCCTTTTTCAAATTCCTCAAGCGTTTAAAACAGCTTTTAGGTTAAAGAGGAGAAATATTTTAACCTCACCAAAAATTCCTTTTCTCTCAAATCCAACCTTGGACGATGGTTCAAAGAACTTTTCTTTCTCAAATTTGGTGTACTATCCTCGGGGTTTGGGTTGCATGGTTTCTTGTTGCCAAATGGCTTTATGATTTTGACCATCTCTCCAGAGTGGCTCGATCTTCTTCTCGTATTTTGATGATTGGCGCATGTCTTCCCATACGTAAAATATATGCAATAACATATACTATTATTGCAATTAAACACTAGTATTCGTACTGAATAATTTTTGATTCCTCAAATTTGGGAAATGATGTTGGCATCTCATTCGAAATCAATTGCCTTATATTCAACGTTTTACCTCATCTCAATGAATAACACCCGAATTTTTCGGGTTAAACTTTATCCATTATCCAACAATCACTTCTGATAAATGACTGATATTCGTTTGTGGGATTTTTTCTTGGAGCAGGGATTGGACTATCAGTAAGGGGAGGAGGTATACTCGATGGAACCGAGGTATTAGCTATCTAAGTCGTAAGATGGGACTGACAATTGGAGACCTGATCTTGCTTTTCAACATTCTCATTTTCACTACAGCAGCATATTTGTTGTCTATTGGGATCGCATTGTATTCCATTCTTACCTATTTAGCCGCTTCCAAAACGGTAGATTTTGTTATTGAAGGGGTGGAAGAGTATATAGGTATCATCATCATCTCTAAAAATAGTGAGGCCATCCGTTTTAATGATTACCGAAAAGATGGGAAGAGGTGTAACCATCTATCAAGGGAAAAGTGGTTTTGGCCCAAGAGAAGATCTAAAGGAATCAGAGATCCTCTACTCCGTCATTACCCGACTGGAAATTGGATGTGTGCAAAACGAGATCAAATCCATTGACCCACAAGCGTTTATTGTGATGAACAGCGTAAAAGATCTTAAAGGAGGA
>JBCCLN010000307.1:0-4551 GCA_039026865.1 Bacteroidota bacterium
AATGTAAGATCAGGAATTGCCTCTGAAGATGAGCGAGGTGGGCTTCTAATGTGTGTGTCGATCATAATCGGTGTCCCACTACTGATTTTGGTTGGAATATTTAGAAACAGGATGGTCTCTTTATTAAATGTATGAAGTTAACAGAGGCTGGGAATCGTTTCTTTCCACATATCCCTACTATTACGTTTCATCTCTAAATAATCAGCTTTAACGGTCGGTTGTGCCGCTTCAGTAAGTCGTTTCTTGCTAAAAACGGTTTTTTCATTGAATGTTGCAGTGTGTCTAAGCTTGAAAAATACCTACCTTTTATTTTAGCCGCCGCCACACCATTGATGACGATCTTCAATTATTCGTCATTCGTAGAAGAAATACAATTTGATCTTGTCCTACTTACGTATACACAAACCGGAATTACTATCTTAATTATCTGGTATTCAAATAAATGGTTGATTGGCTTAAAATGGAAATCGGTTTCCAGTTGGTTTATTCTTTTTGTCGGAAACCTTATCATTATTTCTATTATTAGCTATTTGAGTGTATTGAACGCCCCAAAAGAACTTAGTGCAATCATTAGTTTCTGGGTTTTATTCATACGGCTTGCACTGGTTGCCGTTATTTTGAATGTGGTGTTAAGGGTCTTTGAAAGTCAAAAGGAGCGAAGTAAACTTCAAGTACAAAATCTTGCCCTCCAATCCGAAAATTTAAAGTTTCAAGTCGAGACTTTAAAACAACAGATTAACCCCCATTTTCTGTTTAATAGCCTGAATACGCTACTGGATTTAATAGAGGATAACCAAGAAGAAGCAGTAGACTTTACGCGTAAATTTTCAAGCCTCTATCGGATAGTTCTTCAAAGTTCAGATCATGATTTTATTCCTTTAAAAGATGAACTTCAATTTTTAAATGATTACTGGATCTTATTAAAGACCAGATTTCGGGATGCCATAGCGCTTGAAGTGCACCTTAGTAAAGAAAAAGAAGACCTCCAGATACCTCCTTTGAGTTTACAATTTCTGGTTGAGAATGCCGTAAAACACAATGAAGCATCTAAAATAAAACCACTAAAAATAATCATTCGGGAATCTGATAATTGTTTGATCGTAAGCAACAAGATTATCCCCAAAAGCTTTTCGGTTCCGGGTGAAAAGGTAGGACTCGAAAACTTACAGAAAAGATTCACATTGCTTTTTCAACCCATTGAATTTGGAAAGAATGACGGGGATTTCGTGGTTAAGTTACCTTTGAAATCATGAGCAAGATCAAAGCGTTAATTGTTGAAGACGAACCTGCCGCTGTAAACCGGCTGCAGAAGGAGCTGAAAAAGTTAGCCGATGTTGAATTTGAAATCATTGGCATATTGGATAGTGTATCCCAGACTATTGAATTTTTGACTAATGATCATCCTTGTGACTTGATCTTTATGGATATCCACTTGACCGATGGCTCGAGTTTAGAGATTTTCAAGAAGATTGAAGTAAACTGTCCTATCATATTTACCACAGCGTATGATAAGTACGCTATTGAAGCCTTTAAACTCAATAGCATAGACTACCTCTTGAAACCCATAGATCCTGTAGAACTTTCGTCAGCAATAGATAAATTTCAGGAACGGTGGAACACCAAGGCAGATGATTATCTGGCGCAGATTGCCAGCTTTGCCAGGCAATATCAATCCTCTAATTACCGATCGAGTTTTCTGGTTTCATACCGCGAGAAAATGATGATGATCGATGTAAATGAGGTGGCGTATGTATACGTAAAAGAGAGGGGTGTATTTCTCAGGAAAAAAGATGAGCAGGTTTACGCCATAGACTTTTTTCTGGATGATCTTGAAAAACAACTCGACCCATCAAAGTTCTACCGAGCTAATCGGCAGTTCTTAGTATCCAGATCTTCTATCCTCGAAATTGAGACCTATTTCAACGGACGACTCATTTTAAAGGTAAAGCCTGAACCACACAGTTCAGTTATCATAAGCAAAGAAAAGGCCACTCACTTCAAAAGATGGGCTGATTATTAAGGGCTTTATTGTTTTGAGACTTAGTAATTGAAAAGAAGAGATTGTCTCAAAAAGTAGGGTCATCCTGACGAAGGAAGGATCCCACTAAGGCTGAAGTGACTATTTGAAAAGCTTAGTAAGATTCTTCCTTCGTCAGAATGACCTATAATTATAAGTTTTCTGCCTCTTGAGATAGTCTTTTCTTTCGGTTTGCCTCTTTCATTAGGCTAAATCCCAACTCCAAATAATCAGCTTCAGTTTTTGATTTGGCGGTCTCAGTAGTTTTTTCATTCTGCTCCGCACCTTCCCTCCGTTTCTCTAAAATGAACACAGAAAATAATTTGAAATAATTACAGAGTCGGATTTTAAATCCATTTACGAAATGATGAATACTATGAATATCAGCGGAAAAATCACCTTAACCATCTTATTGGCCTTACCATTTACTATGCATGCTCAGCAGGAAATAGAGGGCTACTGGCTTACACAAGAAGGGAACTCCATTGTAGAAATATATAAGAACTCGGATGATAAATACTTGGGGAAAATAGTCTGGCTCAAGGAGCCTAACGATAAAAAGGGCAATGCTCTTACCGATAAAATGAATAAGGATAAATCGCTCAGAGGCCGTTCCGTCATGGGAATGCATGTGCTCGAAGATCTCGAATACGCAAAAGGCGTATGGAACGGCTCGATCTATGCCGCCAAAAAAGGGAGAACCTTCAGTGTTACACTTTCAATGGACACCCAGGACGAATTACTGGTAAAAGTTTCCGTCATGGGAATGTCGCGGGTGCAAAACTGGACAAGAACCGATTGGCCAAAATGAAGCCCTTTACTTACATTATAATGAAAAGTGCTTTTGGTTTTTCGTTCCTATTGGTATCTGCTTTTTGTACCTCAAGCCCACTATTCGCTCAAGAGGTGACGCTAAATAATCTGGATGAAGCTATAAGTCTGGCCTATGAAAAGAATCCTGATTATCAAAATTTTATCCTCAATCAGGAGCAGGCTGATTTGGAGTACAAAAAAGCCAAAAATCATCGACTGCCGACGGTCACCGGTAGCTTCAGTGGTCAGCGTAATGCAGATTTGGCTACTACCCCCTTACCAGCCGAAATATTTGGGGGTGAGCCAGGCCAGACTATTGAAACACAATTTGGCCAGGAGTACACTTACAACGCCGGCGTTTCTGTCAGTAAGTCATTGTTTAATCTCCAACAGATGCAGCAGGCCAAACTTGCGAAGCTAAATGCTCAAATGGTAAGAGTGGAGCAAGAGCAATACGAGGAGTTCTTGGAACAAAGCACAAGCATGTATTATTACACGGCGTTGGTGGCGAAAAAGGCCATCGCCGTTAGTGAGTCGGATCTAGAAAGTGCAGTACGAATTAGCTTGCTCTCCAAAGATAAATACGAGCAGGGGTTAATTGATTTAATAGCGCACAACAATTCTAAGATCAGTGAGAATGTCGTGCGTCAAAATCTATCATCCAATAAGCGCCTATTCCAAGAATATCTTATTGAATTGAAGAAACTGTTGGGAATGGGCTACCGAACCCAGCTTTTACTATCTGAAGACCTTACTTATGAACTCCCTGAACTATATCAGGAGTATCAATTAACCCCTGATTTAAGTATAAAAAATGCTGATGTCGCGATCAATCAGGCAGATATGCAGACTAAAATCAGTCGTTCGGCCGCCCTACCTTCCCTTTCCCTAAATTCCTATTATGGCAGACAGCAATTCAGAGATGATTTTGGTCTCGCACTGGATAGCGACAGTTGGAGTAATTACTCCTATCTGACCCTAAATCTATCGATCCCCATATTCAATGGGTTTGAAAAACGAAATGATATAAAAAAGAATAAAATCAGCCAGGAGATTGCGCAGAATGAACGAGAGGATGCAGAGCTGACTTCCAAATTAGAAGATCAGTTGCTGATTAAGAATTATCAATCTGGTCTGGTGGAGGCATCACTAGCTAAAGACAATTTCCAACTGTATGAGGAGAACCAAAGGCTTACTTACGAGAAGTATGAAGAGGGACTAGTGAGCCTGGATACTTATCTCCGCGTTTTTGAGGACTATGTAAAGGCGGAGAATACGTTCCTCAATAACTTATCAAAAGTGTATAGTCTCTACAGTCAAATTATTCCAAGAATTTCATTATGAAAAAGTCAGTTATCAAATCCACATCTGTTTTTTGGTTGATGAGTCTTTTATCGTCATGTAACCAGGTGGAAACCACCCAACCCGAGCAGAGAGATATTATTAATGCCGTTTTCGCTAGTGGTCATGTTATTAGTGATTATGAATATCAGGTCACTGCCAATGCGGAAGGTTATCTGGTCAGGCGATTTGTAGATGAAGGTGCGGTGGTAGAGTCTAATATGCCATTGTTTCAGCTTTCAAATGATATTCAATCTGAAAATGTTTCTAGTGCAGAGATAAACTATCAGGATGCTTTAAGAAAGTTAGATATAAATTCTCCGGAGCGTGCTCAACTAGAGCTGCAAATCAGTCTGGCCCAAACGCAATTGGAACTCGAC
>JBCCLN010000308.1:0-4503 GCA_039026865.1 Bacteroidota bacterium
ATACAACTCGTTGAAATCCACCGCTGGCAAGACCCTTCTTATTCCTTTGCAAATACTATTGCGATATCGGAAAAAGAAGGGTGGGTGGCTGATACTAAAGGATTGCAAGAGAAGGCCTTTATCTATCAGACGGTTGGTAGTGGGTTAGCAAGCCTATGGGTGCAACAGAACTTAAGAATTGCCAATGTTCAAGGAGCTGATATGCTTAGTAAAGCACTTCCGGAAGCGATTGCGTTGCAGTTTGTTAGAGAGACATTTGGTGAGGAAGCCGTTCAATTACTCATAAAAAAGAAAATGGATAAATATGCCAAGGATCGAAACAATGAACCTAATGCAGAACCTATACTTCTTTTCGCAGATGGCGCTGACTATCTTGAGGTAAACAAAGGAGCCGTAGCACTCTACGAACTCATCGAAGCAATTGGAATGAAGACATTTGCATCAGAATTAAGTGATTTTATCAATGAAACGAATGATGAGTACATCTATTTCCGAAGCTTATACACAAAGCTTTCCTCAGGGATAGAATCAAAGAACAAAATAGATATAGCCAAGAGATTTGAAGAGGTTATGTAATTGTACCAGATCTCATCACCCAAAGGTCTTAGGTTCGAGCGTTACCTCGCTATTTTGAAAACTAGGCAGTTACAATGAAGTAACTGTCTTTTTTGTTTTAAGGTTAAACAATGATTAAAACAATATTTGATACACCAAAAGGGTGTAGTTGGGATTACTTCTAAGAGACAACATGAGTTTATTCGCTACCTTTAGTTTGAAGATTTGTAAGTTGACATACTAGAAAATTCTATTTCAATCAGTTAAAATCAAAGATTTTAGTACAAATATTAACCCGAAAAATTCGGGTGTTATTCATTGAGATGAGGTAACATGTGGAATAAGAGATAATTGATTTCGAATGGGATGCTAAAATCTTTCCCCAAATTTGAGGAATCAAAAATCATTCTGTATGAATATTAAACTACTTTAAATCAATTACTTGAATCAAACCGCGCCACTATTTGTGATGAATAATGCGAGTTAATTTACTTAATAAGTAATTTTGACTAATAAATTTGTATAGTACTGCCAGATCGAGTGTAACAAGCTAACATTAGATCAAGAAGTAGAGGACTACCGATCTTACAGATAGAATATACAGAGGAAACTATCTTTCTTGACCAGAGCTAGCGGAATGAGCACCGATGCAGTGGCAGGAGATCACATCTCCAACTTGTGTTTATATCGGTTATTCGCGTTCAACCAAGGCTTGTGGCTTCAGCCTTTTTAGCCAAACACAGCATCCACAGTTCAAGGAAATTGAAGAAAAATTCAATGATTGGTCCAGAATGAAGAGTGGTAGTCGTCTTAAGTGAAATCAATAGATAATACTTTAAACAACGAGACTATGAAATTTTACTTACTTGCTTCATTAGGCGTTTTATTTGCTATTCTGACGATTGCCGGAAGACCTAAATCAAACGGAAACAAAGAGTATAAAGCTTATTTTGATGAGTTCTTCGGTTATTTCAATACTCATGACTGGGAATCAATGGCTAATATGTATGCTCAAGTTACCTATATCCAGGATCCGTCCCTAGGTTTTGGATCATTCAAACGAACCAGAGCTGATATCATTAAGCATTATTCGGAGCTCAGTGCAATGATTCCAGATGTAAGGGATTCTGTAGTTAACATTTATCCGTCTGGAAATACAGTGACCGTAGAATTCGTTTCCACAGGAACTGCACCGGATGGGACTAAGTTTTCACTGCCTATCTGTGCGATTATGACCTTTGAAGATGGGCTGATAGTGAAAGATCATGTCTATTACGACAATTTCTAAGTAGGGATAACGAAAATGATACAATGCTAAGAGGCTGGCTAGTCAGCCTCTTTTTATGGATAATACCTTTACTTTAGCTACCTGATCTTCTCCTTGAGGATTACTTTACCAGTATTTCTGATTTAGTCATAAATTGAAAAATTGATGCGTAATTCATCATTTATATCCTTGTAAAGGAATAAATATCTCTCTACCAGAAACGTCATTTAACTGACTTACTATCAAATAGTGAATTTTCAAATTGTATCGTGCTGCAAAATACAAAATCATCGATCAATACCGTCAAATTGAGCGCAGCAGACTGGTTTCGGAACAAGAAGTTGAAGCAATCGACCTTGCGCAAGAAGAAAGGGCCCAAATCGTTCTGTTTGAAGATTTTAAGTCTAATCTTCTTGCCACGTTTAGAAAGCTCCCACAATAGGTGCAACAGATTTTTTGGCTCAGTAGAAAAGGTGGGATAACCAATACAGAAGTCGCAATTGAACTTCAAGTCAGCGAAAGGCGGTGGAGTATCATATGCGAAAACTCTAAAGCATTTCCGTAAGGAGCTTTCTTAGTTTTTTCAAAAAAAAATCATTTTTCGTTTAGGGTATAGCTCGAGTTGATCGAATAGACTTATAAAGGCAAAAAATAAGCCCTTTTTGATGTGGAGATAACCCCTGACTTACTTGAAAAATGTGCGCAAGAAAAGTGCACCCTGGAGGAAGAGATGACTATTGGGCAGTGGCTTCAAACATCTAATCCCGATGGGAAGGACGGTGAATCGACCCCGACCCCTTTTCAGAAAGACAAGAGATGGGAAGTAATTTATGCAGATACAGTAGCTGGGAAGGGCCTAAAAAGATCATCCAAAAGTGTCTTGTCTGTAGCTGCATCTGTAGCTTTATTGATCAGCGTCGGGTTGGTTTTCAAACTTTTTAGATTAGAGCAGGAGGTTTACACTACTGGAGTAAGAGAGGCGAATGTCATTACCTTTACGGATAACACGAGTATAACGTTGAATTCAGGCTCTCAACTGATTGTTACAGAAGATTTTGGAGATGATATACGAAATGTGACCTTCTCTAGAGAAGCCTATTTTAAAGTTGCGAAGGATGTTTACCGCCCATTTATCATCCTCGCTGCCACTTCACGTACCGAAGTGCTAGGTATTGAGTTCAATTTGAAAAGTTACTCTGAAGAGGATGTAACCTTGACACTTATGGAAGGAAAAGTGGCTTTTTCCGGCCTGGCTGAGCATACTGCCACCAAAACGATTCTGCTACCCAACGATTAAGTACGGCTTTACAATGGCGCATTAACTAGTGTCTCTAAGAAAAGACGAAAAACACGCTTACTGACACCTACAGCGTAGTTTTTTAGCAAAACAATGAATCGAATCTATTTTATACTTTGGAATCAATTTCTCAATTCTTCAAAAATTCATCTGAATTTTGAACGAATTGAAGGTAAACCTGTGATTTTATTGCGTTTTCACTAAAATTTCAAAAATAGATTCAATGACTATTTGTGCATCGAAATTTCAAAAAAATACGCTCTATGAGCTAAAAACACCGTTTTTTTCAAAAGATACTGTTTTCTTAGAGACACTAACTAAGAGTAATGTGGATACTACAACCGTCAATGGTTGGATGCGTGGTGAATTGAACTTTTTCGATGAGCCTTTTAGCTATCTTATCAAAAGCATCGAGCGAAAGCACGGTGTAGCCATTACTATCAATAATGAGCTATTAAAAAATAAAACCTTCAAAGGGCAGTATGTCAAGCCATCCCTAGACACACTACTGGATGATATAGCCTTTATCCCCAATTTTTCTTATAGACGAAAGGGTAATCAATCATCCTAAATTAATTAAATCTAACCTAAACCCATGCCTGTTACACATCCCCCAAGAAGAACATCAGAAGTGAAAGTAAAATACAGCAGAAATATTTGCTATGTAATGATATTGTTCATTTTTTCATACTTGATTTCGTTAGGCATTGTCTCTGCACAGAACGCTTCAATTTTAGATTAAAAGATTTCAATTGTCTTTAATGGCGAGACTTTAGATGAGGCGCTTGATAAGATTGCAAGGCAAGGACACATTCGTTTTTCTTCTTCTGGATCAGCATACGATGGAGCAAAAAAGATTGAAAAAAAATACATCAACACCCCTATACGAAGCATCCTTCAAGAACTTTTTGAAGGATACCTATTATCACTTAAGGCGCGCAATAAAACTATTTTGCTAAAAGTACAAGTGCAACCAACTCCCAATCCAGCCCCAGAAAAAAAGGGAGATTGGATCAATGCAGTCAAGATAGACGATACGGGCAAGGCCATAGTGAAGGTGAAGCTGCGCAAGAAAAGTGACGAGGACTACAAGAAGCAGCAAGAAGCCCTAAAAGACGATAAGCAAGCCAAGCTCTTCCTCAAAGTGACCTGCCAAGGTGATGACAGGAAGCATAAGAAATTGTTCGTGAAGCCGATTGAGGAAGATCAATATATTCATCCAATCGCTTTTAGCGAACATTTTAAGCTGATTTGTGATCCACATAAATATAAATGGGCAAATAGTGAGTTTGGTAAATTGATTGGAAAGTCTGAATATAGGAATAATTACAATATTTGTAATAAAACTTATTATGATGAAAAAGCTGGTAAGCGAAAATCAAAA
>JBCCLN010000309.1:0-4481 GCA_039026865.1 Bacteroidota bacterium
ATAAAGATCATTTTCTGAGTTGATTATTTTAATAATAATGATAATCAAATTCATTTTTAAAATAATATTTTATATAGGCAGCTGACTAGTAACGATGGAAAATTCGAGTGTTTCTTTCATTAAAGATGATGTAACACGTAGAACAAGGGGTAATTGATTTCGAATGAGAGGACATGATCCTTCCCCAAATTTGAGGAATCAAAAATCGTTCAGTATGAATATTCAACTACGGTAAATCAATTACTTGAATCAACCAGCCACTAGTTGTGGTGAATAATCCGGGCTAACCTCCCGGTCAGAGCATGTTATTGAGGTTAAAGCTACATTCCTACCAAAATAAAAGGAGCCCAATAGTAAGGCCTACTGTATTGGTTAGAATATAAAAGGCTAAGTTTAGCTTGCCTTAAGGCGGTATTATACCCGTGGTGATCGTTGTAAAGATGGTATTTATAAAATTCAATCATCATCTGTGCGGTGGATTCATCCGCTACTTGCCAAAAGGAAACAATAATGTTATTCGCCCCAGCATATTGTAGTGCTCTACTGAGGCCTACGATTCCTTCTCCTTTAGCTACTTTTCCTAATCCGGTCTCACACGCAGAAAGGGTAACCAGATCGGCGTTGATATCCAGGTTGTAGATTTCTCCGGCAAACAAGCTACCATCCTGATTTTCATCGGGGGAGAGAAAAATGCGTGATAGAGAAGGTTGCGATTCATTCACTATTCCATGGGTTGCAAAATGGACAAATTGGTAGTTGCTGAGTGTTTCTTTTTTGACATTGAATTCGCTGGCATTTTTCCCCATTTGAACTTTGGGAACACAATTATTCCCTTGAAACAAAAGTGCTATTTCCTCAATTTCTTTTTCAGATCCGGGCAGTGAGCTTATGCCAAGCTCATTCTCATGAAAATGGATGGGTGCTACCAACAGAATTTCTGGATTTTCGATCGCGTCATTTTGATCACGCTGAGTGAATAAGGTTGCCGAATAGTCATAAGAGATGGTATAATCGCGAATCAGATAACGATGGTCGGTATATTCAGTGCCCTCACTACGCCTATCAATCAATACCTCAAATGGAATGGTGCCAAGCGCGCCATCTGGAAGGATAATTAATTGATTAACATAGGATTTGAGTTTTGGAATCAACTGGACATGAAGTGATTTAGCTATCTTGAAAAATGCATCTTTGATTTTGTATTTAATCGCATTTCTCAGGGCCTTAGGTAGCCGGTCAAATCGATCATTTTTTTGAATTCTTTCTGCTTTAATGTCTTTCGAGGTTATTATAAATACATACACTTCCTGTTTTCCGATAAAATAGGAGAGCATAGCAGTATTTTCCGAAAGTTTTTTTTGAACTTCACCTAATGAAGCTATTTGCTGACTGTATTTAAGTTGGTAATAGTCAGGATAATTCATTTCAAGATCTGCTATGAATGTGCGGTAGTTATTTTGATAAGTAAACAGCAAGTCTTTCCATGCTTGTTTATTCAGTGTTTGAGTGGTGGCCAGTTCTTGCTCCAGATAAGAGATCTCATCTCTCAGGCTATCCTCCAAAATCAACAGTTGCTGTGGGATGCCAGAAAATTCTTTTGCCCTAGATTCCGTAATAGCCTCCAGCAGGACGGATGATTTGCTTCGTTCACAAAACTCAAATGCACGAGCTAAGTAGTTCTTTTTGTTAAAACTTCCTTCGCTAAGGTTAAGTGAAATTTGAATACCATTTTCGTAGACATCTTTGGCGATGTTGCCAAGTCTGATTTTGTCTTGTTCGGTAAGTCTCTTACGGCGAATGATGGTAATCAACTCATCACATTTAACATATGTATCCACTGCGCCCACCAGGTCTCTTACATTTAGAGTTTTTTGATAATGGAGATCTTCCAGTGCCAGTGCTTTAGCGACAAGAGATGACAATAAAACATCTGGGTTGAGATAGTTGGTAAATTCAGGTAAATCATAGTCATCTGTAGGATGTTGACCAGGTAGGTTTGCATAAATTGCCTTTTGATAAAATGAACATGAAATTTTGAACTCCTTCTTAGCTCGGTAAATCTCGCCAATCAGATAGTAGGTGTTGGCTACTTCCTGATGCTTCTCTCCGTATAAGCTCAAGTAGACTTGCAGGGCCTCTTTCTGGTTAAGCAGGGCGTTTTCATATTTTTCCTGGTCTTTTAGTATCCTTCCCATCAAAGATTGAATATACGCTACATTCAAATTTTCCTTCCCGAAACGTTGTTCATACATTAGCTTAACTCCATTCAACAGATTCAGGGCCTCCAGGTAATTACCTTGTTCACGATTTGAAAAGGCAATGTTTATCTGCGCTCTCAATGTCCTTCTATCATCACTTCCAAGCGATGCTTCATAAATTTTTTTAGCTCTGTTAAAATAAATGATTGCTTGTAATGGCTTATAGGAAGCGTAAACGCGACCCAAATTATTGTAAGAGTTCCCCACTTCTAAGGATTGAATACCAAAAAGCTTGGTTCTAAGCTTTAGGCCTTGTTCTAGGTACTGGGATGCTAATTGATAGTTTTGATTGTTGGTATATACTTGTCCAATAGCATCTAAGCATTGGGCTTTTTCGGCGCTTTCCATTTTGAAAATTAGTTCTGCTTCTAAAAGATGCGCCAAGGCTTCATCATTTCTAGCAAGATTGAGATAGCTTAGTCCCACTAGGGTCTTTGCTTTTGCATAAGATTCCTTTTCGTTAGGTAGCGATTCTTGAAGGAACGTCACCATATTTTCAGACAGGCTCCTGGCAAGAAATGGGTTTCCGAGTTGAATCTGGCAGTTTACCATCTTAAGTTGAATACGAATATATTCTTTGTACTCACTGTTTTCATAAAAAAGATGGGCTGCTTTTTTATAATATTCGTAGCTTTTCGCAAAATCACCATCAGACTCCAATCTGGAAGCTTTATCCAAAATATCCTGTTGACCATTCAACACGAAAGCGCTTAAAAGGGCCAAATGGAGGGATACGATTTTCATATTAGAATTGATAGATATAGCTAATACTCCAAACGTCATGCCTGGTTAGTCCATCAGGATTTACTTCACGATCCGTTATTTTGATCCCTCTTATAACTTTAATACTGTTGTTGACATCAAATTGATAGCCAACACTTCCAAGCATGGAAAGCGCCATACCTGTGGTACCACCTATTTTCCTTCTTTCGGTTTCCATTGCCGGAATTCCTTTGTCTTTTGTTACCCTAAAAATGGGTAGTGCTCCAAGTGAAAAATTGAAATTGGTAAATCGCCAGTTTCGTTCTATTCTTAACATTAGATCAATACCTCTTTTTAAATCTCTGCCAACATCATATCTCCTTAAGTAGTCAATTTCTGGATATGTCGGAAATTCTCCCCAGCTAAATTGATTTCCATTTTCTGTTAGTGCGATTTGAATACCCGTTGCAAACAACCATTGACGGCTTATTGCGGAAATACCTGCTATAGCGTCAAAAGAACCCAAACTGTTTTGATAGTACATATGGAGTGGAGCATCTTGATTGCCGGTGAATTCATTATTGACTGTTTTATTAGCATCTCCCGAGGGTATTTTGGTTCCTATAGTTCCATTTACACTCCATTTTTCGGTAGTTTTCAATGTCTTTGTGTAGCTTAAAGATAGATCACTCAACCCACCATTTTCACCTAGATTACCTTCTGCCCATTGATAAGGTATTTTTATTTGAAAAGAGCTTTGATCGCTTATTCCGAAGTTGAAATCTATGGTAGCTGCTCTAATTACTGCGGTCAATAAGCTGGTTCCTTCATAATAGTTGATCTCTAGAGAACGAAGTTTTATCTCAACGCGTTTGCTGTAGCTCTGGTCAGGTTTCATTGCTCCCATAGTACAAAAACCAGCATCGCTACACCCTTGCCCATAAATATCAAGTGAAAGAGAAATTAGAGAAAGGGTGATGGGTATTTTCATAGTTGGATTTATTAGTTGGTACAATGATACAAATATCAATAAATAAAGATTCTCCGGATTTTTATTTGATTAAGCCTTCTTGTGATGATAGTTTGAGAGGAAAAGATCAATAATAAAACAGCAAAAAATGAATTCGAGAATGGTAGGAAGGGTATTATTTGTCTGTGATTTTTACGAAGATGATAGACAGAGTTAAAGAGGTCTATTGAATTAACCCGAATTCAAGACATTGCGCCGCTAAGGCGGCTATGTAACATAAAATAGCTGACTAAAAGTGCTTTTGTAAGTTTTCGATTTTCAAACAGTTGCATTTTAGTTAGATGGAAAAATTTGGTTGTTATTCATTGAGATGTGGTAACACGTGGAATAAGAGGTAATTGATTTCGAATGGGAGGCCAAAATCGTTCCCCAAATTTGAGGAATCAAAAATCATTCAGTATGAATATGAAACTACGGTAAATCAATT
This sequence comes from Bacteroidota bacterium, assembly GCA_039026865.1. GTDB lineage: Bacteria > Bacteroidota > Bacteroidia > Cytophagales > Cyclobacteriaceae > Ekhidna. The sequence goes on from JBCCLN010000309.1 coordinate 4,418, forward strand.
ACTTGAATCAACCTGCCAGCCTGCCTCTATTTGTAGTGAATAATGCAGTCATCCAAAAAAAGGG
>JBCCLN010000310.1:0-4464 GCA_039026865.1 Bacteroidota bacterium
TGTGGTGAATCCTGAGGGCGCGAAAAATCAAATTGAAGGAGGTATTATTGATGGCATTGGTCATGCTATGTATAGCCAATTGACTTTTGAAAATGGGGTGCCTCAACAGCAAAACTTTGATAGGTATCAACTGATGCGTCATGCTCAGGCGCCGGAAGAGATAGAAGTGCACTTTGTAAAAAACGAGATCGCACCAACAGGCTTAGGTGAGCCCGGACTTCCCCCTGCGGTGGCAGCGCTTACTAATGCTTTGTACAAAGCTTCTGGCATTCGCTATTATCACCAGCCTTTTACCATTAAGAAACAAGGTAAGATAATGGAGGTCGGTTAATAACTTATTGAATCCTTTGAAAAACTGGATTTTTGATTCAAATCGAGGCTTTCGGAATCAAGATACCATCATCAAGCAACAGATGGCCAGAACGGGGATCTCCTTAGTGTCTCTAAAAAAACATTATCTTTTGAAAGAAAACGATGTTTATGGCACATAGAAGCGTCTTTTTTTGAGATTTTGATATGCAAATAGTTATTGAATCTATTTTAGAGCTTTTATGAAAATGTAATAAAACCATAGTTCAACTTTCAATTCATTCTTTCTCTTAAAAAATAAGCCCCAGGTGTCAGTAAGCGTCTTTTTCTTCTTTTCTTAGAAATACTACTTAGCCGAACGAAGCTGCTACTTGAGAGGAAGTTAGAAGGAATGATTCACCACAAATAGTGACAGGGTGATTCAAGTAATTGATTTACCGTAGCTTCATATTCACACTGAATGATTTTTGATTCCTCAAATTCGGGGAACTATGTTGTCATCTCACTCGAAATCAATTATCGTATATTCAGCGTGTTATTTCATCTCAATGAATAACACATGAATTTTTCCATCTAACTAAAATACGATTGTTTGTAGATCAAAAACTTACAAAAACACTTTTAGTTAGCTATTTTATGTTACATGGCCGCATTAGCGGTGCAATGTCTTGAAATTCTGGTTCAGCAACCTAGTTTTCATTCTCAACCTACGAAAAATTTGTTGTTTACTTCAATCAATTATCTTGTATCCTAAGCGCATACTTCTTTTTCCGTGAATATATGCTGAATGAAATGCAGGTTTAGGAAAATTCTAAATTTCCCGTTATTCTCCGAGATTAATAGTACTTATTTAAAAACATCGCAACTTCGGTCTTTTTATCCATACAATACAACTGAACATCTACTTTAAGTAAATAAATAGCGGCGGTATTAGTATTGAAAACTAAATTGAGCCGTCAATTCAATAAACAGTTTGCGTACCTATGCTATTCGATATCAAAATACTTAAAAGGTAAGCGTTTCTGGAAATTGAAAGCCTTGCACTCAAAGTGCATCGTTTGGGCTAGCAAGCTGGAACTAGTTGAAGACGAAAGCGATTAACTTTGAAAAACATTAATCGAATTCATAAGTATAATGAATCAATTTCCACCGCTACCATTAGATGAATGGGAAGAATCAAAAATTACACTGCATTTGTGGATGCAGATAGTTGGTAAAATCAAACTCGATCTGGTCCCAAGAAAGAATCATTGGTGGCATATTACTTTTTTTGTTAGTCCAAAAGGAATTACTTCCGGTCCTATTCCAGATCATCGGGGTGTATTTCAGGTCGATTTTAACTTTATTGAACACCGACTGGAATTTATCTCCAGTTGGGGTAGCAATGCATCATTTGATTTAAAAGATGGTTTGAGCGTCAAAGAATTTCATCGACAATTTTTTGAACTCCTCTATCAACTAAAAATACAGGCACGAATTACCCCTATACCATATGATCATCCTTGTGAAGAACCTTTTGCTGAGTGTGAAACCTATCGTTCTTACGATGCAGAATATATCTCACGTTTCTGGAGAGTCCTGGTTGCTACGGATAATGTATTCAAGGAATTTTCTGGTAGGTTTTATGGAAAAGTGAGTCCTTCACAGATATATTGGCATCATATGGATCTGGCAGTCACGAGATTTTCAGGCAAAGAAGGTCCTGGCTTACCTGAGGGATCTACCGAAGCAGACAAGGACGCCTATTCTCATGAAGTGATTTCTGCCGGTTTTTGGGCTGGAGATGAAAAGGTGAGAGGAGCAGCTTTCTATTGTTACACTTTTCCTTCTCCAGAAGGGATTGAAAAAGAAACAATCTACCCGTCTATTGCTCAATGGGACCTTTCAAGTGGCAGCCCAATGGCAGTGCTCATGTATGATGATTTAATCCAGCTGAAAAAACCAACAGCAGAATTACTTAACTTTTTGCAGTCAACATATGATGCAGGAGCAAAACTTGCAAATTGGCCTAAGGACTTGAATTATAAGCCATAAGAGGGATTCGATTTTAAGTCCTGCTCTTTCCCCTCTCACTATCACTTTTATCTTTTTTGACCTTTCAGTAAAAAACTATGCTGTAAGCGTCAATAGCATGTTTTTCGTCTTTTCTTAGAGACACTAAAAGCTTTTTGGATCCAAATGTCAAGGATTCGATGATTGGATGGATTCTTACGTTTTTTTCTAAACTTACATTAAATATGATGATACCTAAATTGGAGTTAACCCCAATTTTCAGCATGTTTTTAAAGTTGAGTCAAGCTTGGAGGTTATAACTATTCTGCCTAAACCACACATCAATCTTTTGCTTCAGCTTGTTCTTTCTTTAACGCCATTTTTAGAATTTCAAGTCAAATTAATTTGTTAAAGCAAGCACGTATCTTGAAAATTTAGTTTAATCTATTCATTATCTCCATTTAAGAATTTCTTCAAATCCCCTACGGATGGATTTTTTATGTGCTTCTCTCCTTTGATCACTGTAGGAAATTTCACTTTTCCTTCATAGATATTCATCAAATCTTGTTTAGCATCCTCATCAGTCTCAACGTTGTAATAATCAAAGTCAATCCACTCGGATTGTAAATAGTTTTTTAGCAATGCTGTTTTGGGGCACCAGTCGGTCCCGTAGACTTTCAAGCTGTTTTCCATATCTTTTTTCTTAGCTTGACGAGAGAACTTGTGATGTCTTCTAGGTTATTTAAAACAAACGGCGTAATAGCCATAGTGATGATAGAAACAGCTAAAAACACTTGATAGTTGAGTGGCGAAATCAATTTGTAATCCAGTCCATACTTAGCCAGCAGGAAAGAGAACTCGCCTATTTGAGCTAATGCCAGTCCAGCCATCAACGAGGTGCGTAAACCCACTTTTAGGGTGGTTCCAGCCAAAAAACCTGCCGCAATTTTTACCATCAATATGAAGGTAAGCCAAAACAGAATGCTTTGAAACTGTTCGATGAACACTCTGTAATTCAGCAACATACCCATTGAGATAAAAAAGAAACTGATGAATACATATCGGAAAGGAAGAAAACAGGAAATGGCCAAACGGTTATAATCTGTTTCTGCAATGATCAGGCCTGCAATGAAAGCTCCTAAGGCAAGAGACAAGCCCATCCAGGATGTCAGCATAGCTATTCCTGTTACGATGGCAATCGAAGTAATCAGGAAAACTTCCTGGCTTTGGATTTTCATGACTTGATAAAGTAACCTGGGAATAATAAACCTAGCCAGTATCCAAGCAATGAGTACGATGAGACCTAGTTTTAGGATCAACATTCCAATTTCTATTAATGGACTATCTCCTTCTCCCGCAAGGAGCGGAGTAAAAAGCATCAAAGGTACGATAATGATATCCTGAAATAGCAATACGGCCAATACCACTTTGCCATGAGGAGTATTAAGCTTAACTCTATCCTGCAGTATTTTTATTACGATAGCTGTACTACTCAAAGCTGTAACAAACCCCCAAAAAACACTTTCCTGCACTTGACGACCCATCAAAATAATCAACCCCGCGGTAATAATGATAGTGAGTATTACCTGCATGAACCCTCCCAACAAAACATACTTTTTTATCTTTTTTAAGTTCCTAAACGAAAACTCAAGACCTACAGTGAATAAAAGCAAAATGACGCCAATTTCTGCATACACCTCCACTTCATGCGCGTCACTTAGCACTGAAGTGGTATTTGGACTTAAGATAATCCCGGCAATAAGGTAACCCACCAGATGAGGTACTTTGAAAAAGTTACAAATGATAATTACCAACAAGGTGAGGCTAAAGAGCAGGAAGATGTTGAGTAAAATGTGCAGGTCCATAAATCCTTTAAATGATTAAATGCTTCTTTTAGTTAGTTAAAATCTGTCTACTACACCACAGTATCTAACACTTTAAGATTAGTGACTAAAGACTTCTTCAAGTTAAACAAAGCATTTTCTTCTTCTTGGATAAAGCCATCACAAAACATAAATAAATCCTATACATGACGAATTTCTGTTAACCTGCATAATTCACCGCAAATAGTGGTGAGTTGATTCAAGTAATTGATTTACAATAGTTTAATGTTCAATCCAAATGATTTGTTACTATTCAGCTACTTAATAGATTGATTATCAA
>JBCCLN010000311.1:0-4446 GCA_039026865.1 Bacteroidota bacterium
TAGTATTCTTTTTCGCATTTAGATAAGTAAATATTTCACCTTTATCAGCTTTTCTTTATAGCTTGTTAGCAGCATGGAGAAATTTCTTCATTTTCTCTTTGTTGCCCATTACTTTATAGATTTCTGAAATTCTCAATAATTTCTCTTTCTCTTTAGGAATTCCATTTTTCAAGAGTTCCGATAATTCTGTGTTTAAATTTCTTGCAGTCCTAATTTCCTTTCTACACGTTTTACAATTGACGGGTTTAGCATATATAACAAATGATAAATCTTCATACCAATACTGCTGTTCTTCTTTTGAAAAAACGACTTTTTTCTGACACGTTTGGCAGGTAAACCCTTTATCAAAGTAAGCCAAATAAGGATTCCCTGTGTCCATTGGGTGGGTAAAAGAGTAGTACTGTTTATTAGGATTGGCCAGAATGGCTCTTTCGCTTTTAATACAATCATCACAAGCCCATTGGTATGTGTCAGGGTATTTGGAAGCAATGGTTAGGAAGAAACCTAAAGGATCTTGATTTTTTCCAACCATTCCCCCCTTAAAAGGAAAAAGAGAACATACTTGCTTTAATTTCTTTCTTTCTATTCTTTTTTTACAGCATGGACAATTAATTTTCATTTCATCTTATTTTCATATTCATCAAGCGTGTACCATATATCATAGAATTCCTTTACCCCATCTGAATCTCTGACGGAGGTGTTGATCATTAGGATCTTGCCTGTATTTGATTTCGGCTTAAAAAACATAAATGTAGCTATACCAGGGTCTCCTCCCGTATGGCCTATATATCCTTTTGGAGTAAATCCCATGAATATTCCCGTATTATATTCATCATCATATGCATCACCGTCATCATCTTGGTCGGGAATATTGTCTGAGGTCAACTGTTCTGTAAATAACTCTTTGTATGAAGCTTTTGTAAGTAATATTCCGTTTCCCGAATACCCTTTAATAAGTTCCCTTAGATAGGTTGCCATATCGGAAATACTTGTAATGAGTCCTCCATCAGGATAGGTGATAAGCGAATAATAGGGTAACTCGATCTTGGGTCTTGCATATAAAGTAGAATGCTTCGATAGATCTATATCCTCAAATGACCATCCTGAAGAGGACATATTGAGGGGTTTTAGAATATATTTGGTTGCAAACGCATTGAAAGATTCACCGGTTGCAATTTCTACTACCGCTGCGGCCAACGTAGCCCCTACATTGCTATATTCATAGATTTCTCCAGGTTTGTTTTGGAGAAATCCCTCTTCTTCATACCATTCCCCTTTTTCTGAAAGTAACTTTTCTAAAAATGAGTGTAAGGGCATAGCCGAGGAGGGTAAATTGAAGGTTTCAGATATGGCCATGATAGAATCTGGAACCTCAATAACGTCTTTTAAGATATAAGATTTCTCATCATAGTAATCTGTATCTAATATGGTGGAAGTATGCGTTGCCAAATGCCTGAGGGTAATTTCTTCTTTTGGGTAGTCAGGGTTATATACTTGAAAGGGTAAGTGCCTATTGATGGGATCATCAAGACTAAGTTTCCCCATCTCTTGGGCTTTTAACAGAGCGATTCCAATAAATGTCTTGGAAACCGAACCAATATTTTGAAGGGTATTTTCAGTATAGCTTTCTTTTGAAGTTAGGTTGGAATATCCGATTCCTTCCTGATATAGGACTTCATTCTGGTCAACAATCGCAACAGAAAATCCATTAATATGACCCTGTTTATGGATTTCAATTAATTCCATTGTTAGGGAATCCCTTTGCGTTTCAATTTTTGATTTCTCGTTAGAGGTCTCTTTTGGCTTGCAGGAGAGGAACGTGACTATGGCCAATAAGAGTGCTGTTACTTTGTTCATTTTTCTTTTATATATAGTTCAATGGCAGATTTGTCCTTCAAATTTATGTTTTCGGTCAAATCCCAATCATTTAAAGTCAGGCTCCACCGTTCTCCAATTTGAAATAATCCTTCAGTCATTTCTTTTACGAAGTTTGATTCATTATTGAATCGAAATCCATCCAGCCATATGTTATATACCAGTCCCTCTTTGAAGTTGCAAAACACTGTTGCTCCATCAACGGAATAGGCATTCGTGTTTTGACATTTCTCCTTGTAGCTGCCATATCCAGAATAGACATTTCTTATCTTTTCGAATCCCAATGAAATAACAAAGGATTCAAATTCCTCTAACTGAATTTTTCTCTCCGAAGTCTTTACTTTTGGTTCCTCTCTGGCATAAATATTTGTAAAGCCAGTCCCATCATAATGTTCTTTTGCAAACTCGTCAATCTTTTTGTTCTCAGTTTCAAGATTGTGTACATTTTCAAGCGGGAGCAATTCTACTTGACAATAAAAATCTTCATGGAAATAGACTTCGTCAGAGCTGAATTTATACGCATCTTGACCATTTTTGCTGTTTAGGATTGTCATTTACTTTGTTGTATGCAGTCTCATTAGTTCAACTTCTCAAATTCTAAATTCTTTAACCGGTCTGTGGAAAGACTGAAACCGGTTACACTTCCTTCTTTCTGGTAAAACCTCATGGTCATCATATTGATGTTCCCGTTCATCCAAATCTTTGAGGTCAATGGGTGAAAGTTGTTAAAATACTCACTGTCGATATCACTATTGATAATGCCCTCCTCATCAATAGTTAAAGTAAGCGTAAGGCCTACATCTTCGAAAAAGTATGAACCTACCAAATCTTTAAAGCTATTGGGAGAACTAACATCTTCAGCTTTGTGAAAAACTTCAATGGATCCACCAGAGCCTCTTATCTCTATAGTATCTCTTTTTTGATTGAATTGATACGTTCGGCGGCCCGAAGCAGTTGTGGATACAAAAATACCTTCCTCACGTTGGAATGCCGTATAGTTTTCTCCTGTTTGGTAATTCGTAATACTCAAAGCGGAATCCGTAGAGCCAATCGAAATTACTTCGTCAAGGTATTTGCCTATGAATTTCCCAGTAAATGAACGTAGGTCAGACATCAACCTTGTTCCAACCTCTAATTTTTTGTATTGATCTTCGAGAAGTATATCTGCAATGCGGTAGTTGTTATAAAAGAAATCCTGGTCGTCCTTGTTACCAAGTATAATGACGAAGAAGTCCTGTTCAGGAAAAATGAGCATATTTGAGCGGAAGCCAAAATGAACGCCGCCGTGACTTATTGTCGGCAACCCATAGTGATGGAAGTACTGTAATCCATACTGGTAATGCCCTGAAGAAGGCCTTTGCATCAATGGCTCACTGGAAGGGAGTTTCCCACTGATAAGGCCTTTGCCCCACAATCCTAAATCTTCAATGTTAGTTATAATTCCCCCATCCCCAGTGATTACGTTTGGGCTAATTGAAGGCTCCTCAATTTGATAATTTTGATTGTATCCACGAGCAATTTGTTGTTGTTCTTCAGGTTTAACCCTACTGACGAATTTGCTATTGTTCATTTTAAGAGGATCGAATATTTCCTTCTTCACGAATTCAGGGAAATTGACCTTTGTCACTCTTTCAACAATTAGTGCCAATAGAACATAATTCGAATTGCTATAGATGTATCGTTCTCCAGGATCGTTATTCAGGCTACTCTTGCTGTTAAGCAAATTGAAAAAAGTCTCTTCCGAAATCCCTTTGTATCCATCTATACCGACCAAATCTTCAAGATATTGGTACTCTGGAATACCACTGGTATGATTGAGTAGGTGTTGGATTGTAATGGGTTTCCCATAGCTGGATAGTTCAGGTATGTATTCAAAGATCACATCACCTTTATGGATCGAGCCCCTTTCTTCAAGAATAGATATGGCCATTCCTGTAAATTGCTTGGTGATAGATGCGACGTGAAATTGAGTAGTAGATTGAATCGGTAGGGAATCCGCAATGTCAGCCATGCCAAAGGCTTTATTGTAAACCACTTTGCCCTCTTGGTAAACATATACGGCACAGCCAGGTGAGTTTCCACTATTCCACTTAGAAAAGAGGCCATCAATGTCATCAAGACTTGAGTTTTTTACCGTTTGGCATTGGGTAAAAAGTAAGAGGCTGGTACTTAGTAAGGCAAGAGGTATTCCCTTCATTTTTGTTTTTCTTTTGTTAGTTTTTTGATTCGATCTCTCTGTGTATCTCCTTTTTTCCACAAAAAAAAAATGCTGCGGTACGAATGAAACGATCATAAAAAACCTTTAAGTTACACATGAAGATAATGGACGCTTTCATTACTGCAATTCTTTTGCTTAAGTACTTAAGCAAAATGATTGTAGTAATAGACCAGAAAATACATTTTCACCCTAAAGGGTTTAATATTCGTGGATTTTTACCGCAGAGTTTTGGGAGGATTTGGACCCCTATTATCCCCTAGAAGGGGATGGGGAGGTACACAGAGATTTTTTCTTAGCTCATTTTGCCTTTAATCCTAACATACCCTCTTTTTTCTCTTTTAATTACTCCTTGA
>JBCCLN010000312.1:0-4382 GCA_039026865.1 Bacteroidota bacterium
GATATAATTTCTCAGTAACCTATCAGGATTTGAGAAGAGTAAATTCGTCCAATACTAATTTATCGAACTCCAGACTGCCCAATGTCCCCTATTTTTTCTCCAACACTGGTTTAAGATATACCCTTCCAAAAGTATTTCTAAAGGGAAATTGGGACGGCTACTTGAATTACGGATTTGTTGAGCAATATCTACTTGGATCTGTTCCAAGAGAGTTAGAACCAGGACTATTTGAAAGAGAGTTTAAATTCGATAGTAAAACCATAATTGATGCACAGCACACCTTGGATATTGGAATGACTTACAAATATTCAGATATGCCACTTTGGGTAAGCCTTGAAGTGAACAACCTACTGGATATACCAGTTTTTGATGGCTTTCGTGTTCAACTGCCCGGAAGAAATTTTCGAATCAAACTTAAGTACACAATAAAAGGAAAATCAAATGAGAAAATCAATTAATCAATTAGTTGTACAATGCATTTTAAAACCAATTCTGCGAAATGTGTTAACGGTCGCTATATTATCAAGTACGGTCTTTTTTACCAGCTGTAACGATGATAATGACCCTCAACCATCATCATCTGAAGATAACTTAGGTTTTGCTTTGTTTACGACTGGAGGAGGAGCATTACTAACTTTCAGCGACACGCTGTTTTCGGGCACAATAAATCCTGCAAATTTTGTAAATCCTATTCAATTCGCTGACGCAAATAGAGTTTTGGGTGTAGGCTTCGGAGGCGGATTTTATACAGGATTCAATCAAACATTGGATATTGGTATTCAAAAATTCACAGAAAATGATCTTGGTGAATTTGAAGATGCGGGTTTTATATCAATAGGAGAAGGAGGTGGACTTTTTGATTTTGCAAGTCAATCGAAAGGTTATTACATTGATGAATTACGTAATGATCAAGCCTTACAAACTTTTGATCCAAGCACGATGCAAAGAACAGGAGAAGTTGATTTCTCCTCATCCGTTGCACAATTCGCCAATAATGACAGTGTTGTAAACATTACGATGAATACTTTCGTGCAAGCCGCTGGGAACTATGTTTTCACTCAAATTAATTTTTTGAAGGCAGATGGTCAAAACGTCTTTGATTCTACTTTTGTTGTGGCAATCAATTCTACAACTGACTTGGTTGAAAATGTAATGATTTACCCACAGGCTATCGGTATAGATGAAGGTTTAAGTAAAGAAAGTGTTACTGAAGACTCTAATGGTGATGTTTATTTTTTAGGTAGTACAGGGCCGCTAACGTCTCAACTAATTTTACGCGTCAAGGCTGGTACTACCTCTTTTGATATGTCTTTTGGAACTAATGGTTTAGCAAACCTAGAGGATATTGCTCCAAATTTTGCTGGGACTGGTGGAATTATCACACTTGGGGGTGGACAGATAAATGATGGTAAAATCTATATTAGAATGAATGAAGAAGATGCATCATTTGCCAATATATTCACACTTGAATCTTTCGCCTGGGAAGTAGATTTAAATACGTTAACTGGAACTAAAATTCAAGGTATTCCTGGAAGTTTAGCCCTAGCAAACACCCTTAATGGCACTACAATAATCGATGGAAAGGCATATTTCCCTGTGGCTAACGATGATTTTCAAGGTTATTATACGTACGATTTAACTACAGGAGAAGTAGTGAAAGCAATTGAGCTTGAAACTGGTAGAATAGGAGCCATTGCCAAACTATAGGATATAGAATAGTATGTTCAGCCTTAGTATTATCATCATACTAGTTTCAGTCTTGCTGCTTTATATACCTTCAAGCAAAATTGAATACAACTCGTCTTTAAAGCAAGTCTCACAGATGGAAGAATGGTTTTCAAAACGTAAATCACTCTGCTTTGTATTGAGTGGTTTATGTTTTGTAATAGGGACTATAGCTCTTATCCAAGAGCTTGGAATGACCAATGGCATCATTGGCGGTATTGTTCTGTGGTCATTACTTGCAAGTACAATAACCTTTCTTGGTGCTTTTCCTAAAGTCCGTTTAACCTATGTGGTTATTCTATTTCTTATCACTATGTGCTTGGAATTTACACTTTAACACTATGCCAGCTAACAAAAAATATCTATTAAAAACCAAGCTTGGCAGAACAAGCAAAATACTTGCTGCGATTTTAGGTACACTAGCGACTTGTATAATCATGCATACACCACTCTCACTATTGTTTGACAATAGAGTGGCTTTGGTAATTACCTCTTATTCATTTTACATCCTATGGCCATTGCTGATGTGTATGGTGTACTGGATTAAAAAGCCATGGATTTCATGGGCTGTGTTGGCTAGTATTTCAGTAGTGTCATTTATCGTTTTTTACATAGGAAAGTAATCAAATGGAATATTATGGAGAAAAATAAAAGAAATTACAATGTTTTTTTCAACACACATACCGTTAGTGGAATTGCCATCAGCATAGGTATTTATATTTGTTTTTTTGCGGGGGCTTATGCCTTGTTCCTTAAGGAAATCAATAATTGGCAACACGATCTGAAAGCGGAAGTAAGTCCTATTAAAAATTATGAACGTGTATTGAATACTGTCCAAGAGGAAGGTTATCAGTTGGAAGGAAGGTCTATTTCTATGCAAAGGCACCAATTAGATAGAGGTGAAATATCCGTAAGCTCGGGTCCTATGGCATTTGACAGTCTTCAAATTAAGAATGGGGCTATCACAAAACAGGACTCATTGGCTCATGCCGCTATATATCTATTGATTGACCCAGTTACTTATGAGATAAAAAGCAAGGAGCGTTCCGCAAGGAATGGTGATCTAGGCACTTTTTTGTACCATCTTCACTTTTTCCAACAAATACCAACAGTAGGAATATTCCTTGCTGGCCTTGTAAGCCTTTTTCTTGTTTTTAGTATTATCACTGGGCTCATCATTCATTGGAAGAAAATAGGTTCCAATTTCTTCACTTTCAGACTTAAGTCAAGTATAAAAAATCTTTGGACAGACGGTCACACTGCTCTTGGGATCATCGGATTACCTTTTCAATTGATGTATGGCGTGACCGGGGCTTTTTTAGGGATAGTCGTATTTGCCTACATGCCTATGTTTCTGGTATTGGATGGTAATACCCAAGAGATCGCTCAGCTGATATATCCTAACGAGTCGCCTAAAACAGAAAGTAACTTATCAAATGAGAGAGTTGATATTAATGGATTAGTTGAACAATCGGTAGCAAAATTGGAGCTTAGTGAGATTGAAGGTATCGGTGTGAATTTGTCAGATTACGGCAAGACAAATGCATCAGTAAATGTATCGATCAGCATGGATGAGCAACGTCATTTTGCCAATAGTACAAGTACGAAATATCGCTTATCTGATGGAGCAGTTATTAAGCATAATCCACTAGAAGAACATAGCTATGCTTATTACCCTAGATTATTGATGAAAAAAATCCACTATGCAACGTTCGGAGGATATTTTATGAAGGTTGTCTATTTTCTTCTTGCATTAGCTACTTGTTATGTAATCCTTTCAGGAGTCATGATTTGGTTAGTTGCCAGAGAGAAAAAAACCTACGCCCACAGGGCAAAATTCAATCGAAATGTTGGAGCTATTTTCATTGGAGCGTGTATGGGGCTTTATCCAGCAATTGCCTTGATTTTCTGCTTAGTCAAGATGTTACCGGATAATTTTGGTTTAGCATCCAATATCTTCTTTTTATTCTGGTTGGCCTTTATCATTTACAGCTACTTTATCAAAAGTACCTTCAGGATTAACAAGCATGCGTTGATTGTAGCCGGAGTTTTGGGAATTCTCATTCCTGTTTTTAATGGAACCCAAAGTGGCCTATGGTTTTGGAAATCTTATGGAATGGGCTACCTAGATTCCTTTTTTGTAGACGTCTCCTGGCTGGTGATGAGCGTGATTACGTTGTGGGCGGCATGGAAAGCGAAGCCTGTTGACAAGAAGCAAAGAGTAGGTGTGGAAGCGGGGATTATTCCTGCCACGGCTGCCAAGAAGATAACAATCAGTGAACCCATCCTCACCACTAATCCCTCTAGCAATTAGTGACTCAAACCATCGAACATATCGAGGTGCTGAGAGAACTACAAAAGGAAATATTGCGTCATCCCGAGATGCGTTACCGAATTATTCTGAAAGCAATCAAAACAGCCGAGTCAAAAGAAGTCCAAAAAGTGATCCGAGCGTTTTATAAAGCAAGTTTCTAAGCGGTGCGTAGATCCTTCAGGGCTCGGATTTATTTATCTCTATTGACCATTTTCACAAACCCATTTCCTGTTTTCCGCGCTGGGTCAGTCCGTATTGATATCGAATAATTTCAGGAGGTGTTTTTGTTTTAGATCATCACAAAAGATGATTTGCTTGTATTGATTTGATTTAGGCAGTTGCA
>JBCCLN010000313.1:0-4365 GCA_039026865.1 Bacteroidota bacterium
CACAAAGTTTCATAGGCGAAGCATTAAAACAAAAGCGATTAGCAGAGGCAAGAAGGTGGAGATCGAGCACGTTTAATGTGATATTTGTATTCTCCGTTGTAGTACTGGTATTCTTGAATGTATATCGTCTTGAAATTATCTCCTGGTTTACGATTGAATCGGAAGTGATTAGAAAAGCTACGGGGATTATTATTCCTCTGAGTCTTTCCATTATTTTTCAGACCTATTCGATCAGTTCCAGCTATTATTTGATTGCGTTAAAGCAGAATCGTACAGATTTTCTTGTTTCATTGATCATAAATTGGTGCATTTTCCTTCCCATTGCCTTTCTTGGAATTACATATTCTAAGACCTTGGAATGGGTGTGGTCAGTTGTGGCTATTTTTGAATGTGTTCGCAGTAGTGTATATTTTATAATCAATCGAAAGAATCGACCTATGAACCACCCTCATGTTCCTAAAAAAAATCACTAATCTTTTTGTATCGATCATTTTAACTACTTTAATATTTATTCTTGGATCGAATATATGGATTGTGTACACATCTAAAAGTAGCATTTATGATCTTAGTAATGTTCCTTTTAACGAAGTGGCGTTAGTATTGGGTACTAGTAAGCTTACATCATCCGGAAATGAAAATCGTTTTTTCAAAGAACGTATGTACGCTGTTGCAGCTTTGCATCGGCAAGGATCAATCAGGCACATATTGTTAAGTGGAGATAACAGTTCAAAGTACTATAATGAGCCCATTGATATGCTCAATGCGCTAAGTGAACTCGATATTTCAGATACAGTAGTATCCTTGGATTATGCAGGTTTTCGAACCTTGGATTCAATAGTAAGATCGAAACAAGTATTCGGTCAAGGATCAATCACTATAGTGACACAAGAATTTCATTGCTATCGTTCGTTATTCATCGCAAAATACTTTGGAATAAATGCTGTCGCCGTCTCGGCAGATGATGGTGGTTCTGTTGGTAATTTACTCGCTATGAGAGAGATTCTGGCCAGAACAATGTCAGTTTTGGATTTATATGTCTTCCGGCGTAAGCCTAGATACCTAGGAGAACGGATAGAGCTGAAAATAAATTAACTCAAGCCTGTGCCCATTTTTTCAACTGGGCGAAGGCATCCTCACATTCATCCCTTATAGCCTGTACTCTTTCCTTCGTGGCTTCTTTAGGGTTATGCTGGAGATGCTCTAGCTCTTCACTACAGGGTATTTGAATCATCTTTGCTGTAGGTTTAAGTTGATGAGCAGTTTTCCCAAGTGCTACAAAATCTTTACTCTTCAGCTCATTCATCATCTTCTCAGTGAGAGATTTATAATTACTTTCAAAGGTTTCTAAATACTCCATCTTAAATTCATCATCCCCATCAGCTAAAACGTCTAGGTAAGAAAAATCAATTTTAACCATAGTCAGAACTTTACTCCTCAATTTAGTGACTTCGAAAACAAAATTTCTTTAAAATCTAAAAAACGACTGAAAATCGAAAACCAACTTTTACACAAATATATTTTAGTATTTTCGCTCGAAAACTGAATTAACAAGCATGATTCCAGAATTTAAATCTCTAAGAGACGATGAAATTGAGGTTTTACTAAATGCACCGGTTTTAGTTGCGATTTTAATTGCAGGTGCTGATGGCAAAATAGATAAAATGGAAAAAAATCAAGCCATTGATATCGCAAGAAACAAACAAAGTAGAGCAAGGGAGCAACTAGCCGCATATTACAAACTGGTAGGTGAGAGATTTGAAAACTCTTTTAGTAAATGGTCCAGTTCATTGCCCGCGGGAACAGAAGAAAGAACACAGGCAGTATCAATTGAATTGAGAAAGTTGAATTTCATATTGCCGAAAATTGATAAGAATTTCGGTATTAAACTCTATGCCAGTTTAAAAGACCTGGCAAAAAAAATAGCAGAGGCCTCAGGTGGAGTTCTTGGTTATCTTTCCATTAGTTATGAAGAGGCTAAATTGATGGAGTTGAGAATGATCAATGATCCATCGTGAGATAAATGAACAATTCTGAAAGCCCTGATTTGAGTTCTCAGATCAGGGTTTTTATTTTAAATCAATGAATAGAACCGGAATAGTACCCCCTCTAAGATTATGCTTTTTTATGTGGCTGATCTTTACTTTGGAGTTTTACTTGCCTTTGGAATTTGGGTCGTTTGGTATCTATCCACGTAGCAAAAGTGGCTTGATTGGGATTCTTGCCGCACCACTTCTGCATGGAAGTTTCAATCATCTCATGTCCAATACCATTCCACTTCTGGCACTTGGGAGTACGCTGTATTTTTTCTATCCAAAGATTGCATCAAAGGTTTTCTTGTATTCCTATTTCTTCACCAATATTCTGGTTTGGATATTTGGAAGACCCTATTATCACATTGGGGCTTCCGGTCTTATTTACGCATTAGCATCTTTTCTTGTATTTCATGGGCTTTTTAGAAGGAATTTCAAATCTGTATTGATCAGTGTGGTTATAATTTTCTTTTATGGTAGTATGATCTATGGATTGTTCCCATTCGATGCAAGAGTAAGTTGGGAATCACATTTGATGGGAGCTTTAGTAGGATTAGTTTCCGCATATGTATTATCGAACAAATCAAATTACTAAAAAAATTAGTAATTTTCCTTCATGGAATACCTGAAAGGAAAAGGCGCTCAGATCAACATTGCCAATAAGTTTGAAAGTCAATATGTTTCGGTTGATGATCAAGATGGAGTGGATGAAGAACTCCTTCTCAATAAACCGAAAACTCAAGTATACTATGAATCACCCAAGAAGATCATCACAACAAATAAAAGCCCGGATATTCGATTTAGCAGCAGTATAAATCCTTATCAGGGCTGTGAGCATGGATGCGTATATTGCTATGCAAGAAACTCTCATGAATATTGGGGATTTAGCTCTGGTATTGATTTCGAAACAAAAATCATAGTAAAAAAAGAAGCCCCCTTGCTCCTCGAAAAAGAGTTTTTGAAAACCTCTTACCAGCCTGAAGTAATTATGCTGAGTGGTAATACGGATTGCTACCAGCCATTGGAAAGGAAATACAGAATAACTAGGGGTTTGCTGAGTGTCTTTGAGAAGTATCGTAATCCGGTTGGGATTATTACAAAGAATGCACTTATTACCAGAGACATTGATATTTTAGAAAAGCTAGCCGATAATCAACTAGTCAGTGTTATTTTCTCCATTACCACATTAAATGAAGATTTGCGAAGATTGTTAGAGCCGAGAACAGCCAGCGCCGCAAAAAAATTAAAAGCTATTGAGCTACTTGCATCCAATAATATCCCTGTAGGAATCATGAATGCGCCGATTATTCCAGGACTCAATCATCACGAAACGCCAACTATATTAAAAGCTGCCGCAAACGCCGGCGCCCAATTTGCCAGCTATACAGTAGTGAGGTTAAATGGTCAGATTCATAAGATTTTCAAGGATTGGGTGATGAAAACATTTCCAGACCGAGCCAATAAAATTTGGAATCAGGTTCAGGAGCTTCACAACGGTAGCGTGAATGACAGTCAGTTTGGTAGAAGGATAAAAGGAGAAGGGAAGATTGCGTCGATTATCAAAAATCTATTCGAAGTGAGTAAACGAAAGTATTTTAAACATGAACATCAAGCACACCTCTCAATTGAACACTTTAGAAAGAATGGAAATTATCGCTTGTTTTAATCTTAGCTGATTTAATCCTGATTATTCACTACAAATAGTGATGGGTTGATTCAAGTAATGGATTTACCGTAGTTGAATATTCATACTGAATGATTTTTGATTCCTCAAATTTGGGGAACGATGTTGTCCTCTCATTCAAAATCAATTACCTCCTATTCAACGTGTTACATCATCTCAATGAATAACACCCGAATTTTTCGGGTTAATCCGGATTATTCACTACAAATAGTGATGGGTTGATTCAAGTAATGGATTTACCGTAGTTGAATATTCATACTGAATGATTTTTGATTCCTCAAATCTGGTGGAAAGATGTTGTCCTCTCATTCAAAATCAATTACCTCCTATTCAACGTGTTACATCGTCTCAATGAATAACACCCAAATTTTCTGGTTAAAATGGGGTCGTGCAAGTATCAAAACAAAGTCAATAAGCAGGAGGGAAGCATGTAGGAAATAATTTCGTAGAATCTTTTACAAAACTGGATTTTTGGTTCCAATCGAGGCTTTCGGAATTTCAAAAACGTGGTTTGCTGATCGTAAATGAGGCTTTTGAAATTTTGATTAACTTGTGTCTCTAAGAAAACAGTATCTTTTGAAAAAAACGATGTTTTTAGCTCATATAGCGTGTTTTTTTGAGATTTTGATGTGCAGATAGTCATTGAGTCTC
>JBCCLN010000314.1:0-4336 GCA_039026865.1 Bacteroidota bacterium
GAATTTTCATGTCAATAGATATTAAAACTTGAGATTAGTGAATAGCTTTCATTGGGATCCATTGGACGTTCATCAGCCCTGAGATAGTTAGATACTACATAGATGTTTGAACAGATAACCATTGCAATCGCAGCCGCTACTGTCATCCAGTATTTATTTGGTTCTTTTTTTATTTCTTGCTTAGCGATCCTCTCCTGGAGCTTTGCAAATGCTGAGGTGGGAGCTTTTGCTCTACTTATTCCTTCAACACTTTTCATTATGTCGTTAATTTGGTCTTGTTCCATAATCTTCTAGACGTATAAAATTTGTAAACCTCTCAATCAAAATAATATTTTTTTAATGCTGCTCTTAAGTTCTTTTTAGCGCGCCCTAAAAGGGACTCCACTGATTTTCGCGTCGTATTCATTATTTCCGCTACCTCATTCTGAGGGAGACCTTCAATCTGAGTTAAAATAAATGCGGTCTTTTGCGTATGGGAAATTCGATCCAATGCGTCAAATAAAAGTCGGGCATTTTCTTTCTTCTCCAACATCACACCCGGATGATCAAAATCTGCCGGCTCCAACCTCGCCTCCTCTTTTCCTTTTGCATAAATGGAAGTAAAAAGCATCTTCCGTTTTTTTGTGTTCTTCTTTCTTAAAAAATCAAGAGATTTATTTACCGTAACTCGATAAATCCATGTACTTACCGAAGACTTATAATCAAATTTCCCTGCCTCATTTAAAATGGTTATAAATACATCCTGTAATATCTCTTCTGCATCTTCTTCATTCTTTAAATAGCTTATAATTGTATTATATACTTTATCTGCGTAAAGACGGTAGAGTTGCTTTAAGGCATTTTCATTACCAGACGCTATTAAATTAATATAAGCTACATCATTCATAAATCAGACAATGAGTGCCTTAAATGGTTTTCATTATGCCAAGTGATACAATGAGGTATTATGCAGAAATGATTAAAAATGAGAACGGCCTAACCTAATGGATGAAAAGTTCATTCCAAGAATCAGAAGTAAAATTATTACTTAAAGCGAGCGAAAAAGCCACAATCAATTTCCTAAATAAATCAGGCACTTATCATAAAGAGTTAACTTGCATTATTCACCACATATAGTGGCGGTTTGATTCAAGTAATTGATTTCCCGTAGTTGAATATTCCCACTGAATGATTTTTGATTCTTCAAATTTAGAGAACGATTTTGTTCTTTCATTAGAAATCAATTACCTGTTATTAAACGTGTTATATCATCTCAATGAATAACACTCGAATTTTCGGGTTTAAAAAGAAGGAGTTCCATCGAACTCCTCTGACAAACGACCATCACTACTCTATTAACCCGCATTATTCACCGCAAATAGTGGCTGGTTGATTCAAGTAATTGATTTCCCGTAGTTTAATGTTCATTCTGAATGATTTTTGGTTCCTCAAATTTAGAAAACGATTTTGTCATCTTATTCGAAAATCAATTACCTTATATTCAACGTGTTACATCATCTCAATGAATAACACCCGAATTTTTCGGGTTAATTTCTTTGTGGCCTTGGGGCATTTTCGACTTCACTTTCTGTCAGAAATCCGTCTTTATTCGAATCCACTCTGGCAAAGTCATTTGCCAATGGCCCCTTCACTTCACTCTCAGAAAGTTTACCATCCCCATTAGAATCCATTCTAGATAATAGCTGAGAAAAATTCGGTGGTCCTCCCTCACCACCTGGCTCCCTAGGGCCACCTTGCCCTCGCTGAGTTGTTGGTCTACCATTATCACTTGTCTGGTTGTTCTGAGATGCGCACCCTACCATTATTAAAATGCATGATACGAGTACGGTTGTTTTTGCTATTTTTTTCATATATGTATGGTTTATTTTCAATTTTATCAAAAGGAATTCGTAATAAAACCGCAGACGGATTCATCCGACAATCAGTATAAATTTAATTTCGAATCTTTATGCTCATTTTACGACTCTATTTTTTTGACTTTTAGACGTGACATCTGCTGTTATCCCTCGCTACGTAAAAGAATTTTTTGCTTTTAGTGGCGAAAGAAACAAATAAGCCATAACAATCTTATACCATACCACATACATTTCCTTTCCATTATCCTAGGCATCTGCGTGTTGAAAAAATGGATACGGTTCAAAAGGGTTTTGATGGCCTTTCCATTTAAAAACTATAAGAATCCTTTGCAAAACTGAATTTTTGGTTCAAATCTAGGCTTTCAGAATTTCAAAAACGTAGTTTCAGAACTCCTGACCTGACCCCCAAATATTGCTCCTCCTAACTTTACGCAGGTTTTTTAGAAACTAAGCTCAATACAACTAATCCGATCACCGCAGAAATTGTGGAAGCTAATAAAATACTGATTTTTGAGGCGGTTAAAGTATCACCTGAAAAAGCTCCGGAAGCAACAACAATTGACATGGTAAATCCAACACCTGCAAGACACGATGCTCCTATTAACTGCGGCCATTTAATCTCTTGAGAGAGTTTAGCGATCTTCATTTTAGAAGCTATCCAGCAAGCGCCTACTATTCCCAACGGTTTACCTACCACCAGGCCCAATAGAATACCTAAGTTGCCAGGGCTGGTCAAATTCAATTCAATTCCTGATAAAAGAATCCCTGTATTAAAAAAAGCAAAAAGTGGTAAAATGGAATAATTGACCACCTTTTCTAAGGCGTGTTGAAGCTCTTCATTGGGTTCTCTAAGCCGGCCAATGGCATTTTTTAAGACCTCCAGGCTCCCATGGGTTATCTTGTTTTGGTCTGTGCTTTCATCCTGTACTTGCTTTACTTCTCTATCAAAAATAATATTGGCTTGCTGGGCTATCAAAGGCAGGTCGGCATTACCTCTTGAGGGAATAAGGACAGCCGTAATGACCCCCGCTAGTGTCGCATGAAATCCACTTTCGAATACAAATAGCCACAAGACCAAACCAAGACCAATATAGGCGGAGATATTGTAAACATTTCTTTTATTGAGATAAAACATCACTCCCGCGATTACTAAAGCGCCAAGAAATGGGATTAAATGAAAACCGTGTCCATAAAAAATCGCAATAACAACGATAGCGCCTAAATCATCCGCTACGGCAAGGGCTGAAATGAAAATCTTTAGAGAAAGAGGAATTTTTGTTCCAAGAAGCGCCATTAAACCCAAGGTAAAAGCAATATCGGTGGCCATTGGAATCCCCCAACCCATGATGGTGTCAGCTCCAATATTAGTAATTACATAGATAATGGCAGGAACAACCATGCCCCCAAGTGCTCCCAAAATTGGCATGGCAGCGCTTTTGATATCTGAGAGTTCGCCATCTACTACCTCTCGCTTGATCTCAAGCCCAATCATGAGAAAAAAAATAGCCATTAGAAAGTCATTGATCCAGATTTCGAGAGGAAGAATAAGATTTTGCTGACTAAAGACCAACCCTAGCTTTGTGTGACGCCAGTGTTCATAAATTTCATCAAAACCTACGTTTACCATTGCCAGCGCAATGAGTGTCGCAATGATAAGAACGGCTGCTGCAGAGGCTCCCCAACTCAAAAAGCTTTCAATAGCCATCTTAATGTGTTTTCCGCCCTGCTTTTCCAGGGTATCTAATAAGGATCTATTGTCCCAGGCTCCTTTATAAGGCGCGCCATTTATGGCGAGACCTGGAAAAAATTTTAAACCGCTTTTTTTTGCATCTTCTACATCCTGATTGATCCTTTCCAGGGTTTCTTCACTTTCAAAATCTTCTTTGAACGCATCCATTTCCAAACCTAAATTCTTCGCCGTTTGAAAGACGAAAGCCTTAGATCTTTCTTCTTTACTGGTCATGATTGACTGGTAGATCTCCTCAGAGAGTCCCTGCTTTTCCGCTGCAATAATTGCTTTTGCGGCCGTCATTGCATTTGCATCATTTTTATCAGGACAATACTTGTAGGTGAAAATGACCGCCTCGCCTAGTTTGTCTACTTCTTTCCTTAGTGATTTGGAGGATTCTCTCGAGATACTTTGTTTCAAGTCTCTATATCCTTCTAGAATAATGGTGTTTTTCTTTTTCGGCATAATTAACCAGAAATTCGATGAAATTATTAAAACAACCAAAAATTAGGTTCACTAAATGTTACCTTTTGCATAATTTATTGATTAAAAAGATTGAATTAGGCTCTTAATAAATAGCTCTGTCAAGCTGCAAACAAAGACATTGGATCATTTAGCCCGCATTATTCACCACAACTAGTGGTGAATTGATTCAAGTAATTGATTTACCGTAGTTGAATATTCATACAGAATGATTGTTGATTCCTCAAATTTGGAGAAGGATTTTGGCATCCCATTCGAAATCAATTAC
>JBCCLN010000315.1:0-4329 GCA_039026865.1 Bacteroidota bacterium
AAGCGGATGATCCGCGGATATTTTCGTGATCGGGAATATGGGTTTGTGAAGCGTCGGGATCGAAAAGCTCTAGCTGATCTTCGACCCTATTTTTCAAGATGTTTTTCACCACGTGAAAGCTATCTACCTGATGTTCAATGGCTTTTTTACAAAGCCTTATTGAGCCGTTACTATTCAGCTACTTAATAGATTGATTATCAAATATTTGGAAATTAGATTTTATTAAAATTATCTAATTTACTTAAGGTTGAACAATATATTATTTTATAAAAATCATTTCCTGAGTTGATTATCTCAATAATAATGATAATCAAATTCATTTTTAAAATAATATTTTATATAGGCGGCTGAATAGTAACAATGATTTTTGATTCCTCAAATTTGGGGAACGATTTTGTCCCCTCATTCAAAATCAATTACCTCATATTCCACGTGTCCCCTCATCTCAATGAATAACACCCGAATTTTTGGGTTAAATGGTTGTTTTCATCTAAAGATAGGATCAATAGATGCGCAGCTTCTGTGAAGCTACTTTATTACCACTATGAACTTTTTTTAGTGATACTCAGGTTCTGAGCTTTTTCCCGTAATAATACCTTTATCTAATAGGGATCAGGTGGGATAGATCACTTCTCTAATTGTATCATTTAATGGGTATCATGAGCCATCATGAATTGAGATTAATTGCATTTTCGGAGTTAGCTGATTCTCACTTCTGTTTTGTTTTGATCATTTGCTCCAGCGTAGCTGCATAATCAATTCTCAGCTAAATATTTTATTGAACTAAGTCTTATGTAAATCATTCAGATAAAGCATGCATAATAAATCAGTAGATTTCTAGACCCAAGTGTGCTCATATGCATGTGCTAAACCATATTTTCATATTTATTAAATACCTACTTCGATATTTTAAATAAGGATCAGGCTTGGGGTAGGTTCAAATAGAGAAGGATCAGGCGAAAAATGTTTATTAAAAAACCCATTCATCTCATCTATAGTCTTATCCGACAGAAGAGGAAGCAATTCATCCATAACTTCACCTGAGATTGTATAAGGTGGGTTTTGCATGTTTAGTCTTTTTCCGTTGCAGTGAGCGAAAACTCTATATTCGTAACATTCACTAACGTTAATCTTTTTAATGATACAGTTCTTTAAATGTTCGTCAATAGATTTAGTAGTCATCTCTATTCTTTCTGATAGATCAAGATTTTCTTGAAAATAACTTGTCATTTTTTCCCAAGATTCTGATGATATTTCCTGGCGCAGCTTTTCGGCACAATCCAGACAGATTGCATAATCAAAAACTACATCTTTTGCTTCAAAACCTTTGTAATTTTTAATTGACTTCTCAATCAAATATTCTGTGCCATCATCAAGAAGGTATTTTTCACATTCAATACAATTCTCGAAAAGACTATTGCTTTCAAAAGAATAAAACTCCGATGGTATTGATTCTCCGTTCATACTGTCAAAATTATATCCTAATAAATGCACTTAAAAAAATAGTATGCATGCATAACACATTTTATTATCTTTGAGAGGTACAGCCTGATATGAAAAGAGAAGAAACTATTGATTACAATGTTAAAAGCCTCTGGCACGGCATTTCCCGAATGTACAATCAGTTTGGGTCTCCATACGATATTACTGCATCCACTGGATTTGTTCTTTTAAACATAGATGTAGAGGAAGGTACCCCTGCTACCAAAATAGCTCCTATGTTAGGTATGGAATCCAGGAGCCTTACTAGAATGCTCAAAGCGATGGAAGAAAAGGGTTGGGTCTATCGTGAAAGAGACCTGGTAGATGGTAGGTCCGTGAGAATTTTCTTAACAGATGTTGGAATAGAAAAACGGGAGTTGAGTAGAAGAGCAGTAAGAGAATTTAACAAAAAAGTAAAATTCCTTATCGACGAGCAGCGTCTTAATGATTTCTTTATCGTTTTAAGTGAAATCAATAAGATTGTTAATGATACTTCTTTGTTTGAAAACATAGTCAAAGAAATTTCTATTGAATTTGCACGTAATGCCCAATTAGAAAACGTAAAATATTAATCCATTTAAAAAAACCCTCATTCTGCAATGAAACGAACCATTAAGAAAGCAGCAGTTTTAGGATCGGGAATTATGGGTTCTAGAATAGCCTGTCATTTTGCTAATATTGGTGTGCAGGTAGTCTTATTAGACATTATTCCACAAGATCTTTCCAACGAGAATGAAGATAATCCCGCTGCGAGAAATAAATTAGTAAATGATGCACTACAAACAGCAATCAAATCCAATCCATCACCACTTTATAATAAAGAAAGTGCAAAACTGATCTGTACTGGAAATTTTAGTGATGATCTATCAAAAGTCAAAGAAGCGGATTGGATTATTGAGGTGGTTGTCGAGAACCTTGAGATCAAGAAATCTTTGTTTGAGAAGATAGAACAGCACAGAGAACCTGGCACATTAATCACTTCTAATACATCAGGCATTCCAATCCAATTAATGCTAGATGGCAGAAGCGAAGATTTTCAAAAGCATTTCTGTGGAACTCATTTTTTTAATCCCCCTAGATATTTGAGGCTTCTTGAGATTATTCCAACCGAAAAAACCGATCCAGAGATTGTAGATTTCTTTTTACACTACGGTGATCTATTCCTTGGAAAAGAGACGGTACTATGCAAGGATACGCCAGCATTTATTGCTAACCGTGTAGGGGTTTATTCAATGATGTCTGGTATTCACGCTATCTCGGAAACCAATTTTTCCGTAGGGGAAATTGATAAGTTGACCGGTCCTGTAATTGGCCGCGCTAAGTCTGCTACGTTTAGAACGTCTGATTTGGTTGGCCTCGATACTATGGTGAATGTTGCCAATAATCTCTATACGGCCCTGGATAAAGACGAATCCAAAGACCTTTTTAAACTTCCGTCCGTAGCAGAAGAGCTTCACAATCGTAAATGGCTGGGCGATAAAACCAAGCAAGGTTTTTACAAAAAAGTAGTAGAGGATGGAAAAAAAGAGATTCTCGAGCTTAATCTGAAAACATTCGAGTATGAAACCAAGAAAAAGTCGAAACTTGAAATATTAGAGCAGACTAAAGAGGTAGAAGACCTTAAAAAACGGCTTCAGATCGCCATCTCACTAGATGGTGCCGAAGGTGATTTCTACAGAAATACGTTCTTTGACCTTTTTAAGTACTGTTCTTTCCGTATCCCTGAAATTGCTGATGAGTTATTTAGAATTGATCAAGCTGTGGCAGCAGGATTTGCCTGGGAAATGGGTCCTTTCGAAACATGGGACGCTATGGGATTAAAGAAGATTTTAGAGCAAATGGAGAAAGCGGGTTTCAAACCCGCTCCGTGGGTACAGGGGATGATTGATGAGGGAAAAGAAAGTTTTTATATATATGAAAAAGGCAGGAAAATGTACTATGATATTCCTTCCAAATCTTATAGGGTAATCCCTGGCACGGAAGGCATGATCTTTTTGGATGCCTTTAAGCAGAACAACATCGTTTGGGAAAAAACAGGAGCGACCATTCATGATATCGGAGATGGAGTGTTAAATCTTGAATTCCATACAAAGATGAATTCGGTGGATGCAGATGTAATTGAAGGAATTAATGCTGCTATTACTATAGCGGAGAAAGATCATCTTGGAGTAGTCATAGGAAATGAAGCACAGAATTTTTCTGCCGGCGCAAACCTTGCTATGCTCTTCATGTATGCGGTAGACCAGGAATTTGATGAGATAGATCTTATAGTCAGGACGTTTCAAAACACAATGACCAGAGCCAGATTCTCAAGTGTTCCCGTAATCGCAGCGACCTCCGGACTTGTATTGGGAGGAGGCTGTGAATTATCACTACATTGCGACGCTATTCAAGCACACGCTGAATCGTACATAGGATTAGTAGAGGTTGGAGTGGGCTTGATTCCCGGCGGCGGAGGCACAAAAGAACTTACCATGAGAGCTGCGGATGATTATACCCCTGGCGATCCTGAACTGAATACGCTACAAGAATATTTTATGAATATAGCTACCGCAAAAGTAGCAACCTCCGCAGATGAAGCTAGACATATGAATATTCTAAAAGAAAGTGATGAAATCACCTTGAATAGGAGTAGACTTTTAACAGACGCAAAAGAGAAGGTGTTGGCTCTATCGGATGCTGGATATACTCAGCCTATCTTAAGAAATGATGTGAAAGTGCAGGGTAAATCCGCACTTGCAATGTTTCATGCAGGAATCAGTGGCATGAAATATGGAAATTATATCTCAGATCACGACCTAAAGATTGGTCAAAAATTAGCATGGATTATGGCAGGGGGAGATCTCT
>JBCCLN010000316.1:0-4318 GCA_039026865.1 Bacteroidota bacterium
AACCGGTATCAACGAGTCGATTTTGGGTGGACGGTTATGATACCTCCGTTTATTTCAATCTGGATGAATCCGGGAAGGTAGAAAGTGTTTCCTACCATCGTTCGCTTTGTCCGAGAAGAGATCCTATGCCCTCAAATGACCAATTGAGACTTTCAGATTATGAAGGTCATTATTACAGTCGGGAGCTAAATACTGTCTATCAGGTAGTACTGAATGAAGGACAACTACATCTCTCCCATATCAGAAACGGTATGATACCCCTGGAAAAGGTATGGAAAGATGGTTTTACTAATAAGACGTCCTACGCACCGCTTTTGGATTTTCGGAGGAACGAAAACGGTGAAATTATGTCTTTTGCCGTTTCTAATAACCGGAGCAGAAACCAGGTTTTTAATAAAGTAGATTGGGGAAACTAAATAAAATTAAATCCTTAGCATGAGTACCGCCGGAGGTCGAATGAGAACGAAAGAAGATTTGTCCATAATAGGCGTTGCTCTCAATACTAATGGTGTAAGCGTTTTGATGGATGTTGAGATCACACAATAATTGAAATCAAGTGGTTATGAACAGATAGTACTGGAGTTGCACTAACTTCATGGCAGTAGTTAGGATTAAATGGATCATTCGCTCGAATTAGAAAGGCTTTGTCAGCTATTTCATATCTCGCATTTAATTCTTTTTCGTCTAATATGTACGTTTTTCAGTTTGTCGCTAACGCATTGGTATAAGTTGTAGTCGTTTAAAATAATTTGTTGTTGTGTCTACTAATTAGACAATTCTGTGGCCGACTTGCCACTTATCACTCGAATGCGAGGTGGTTCACAGGACTTGCCGAGCCAGTAAAGAACTATCATCATTTCAAGGAATCTTATAGCCATGACTTTATACCGCTTATTAGGCATATTTTTATTTTTCGCCTAATACAAATGATATAGGTAAATGATCACTGAATCCAGATAAATTAGGGCTACTTTGACCGAAACGAACAGGTTTATCATATCTTCCTTTAGTCATACCATCAAACTTTTCGACTTTCACTTTCTGTTCATCTAGTTCGTATTTTCTATTAGAAATAATCCCTTTGGACACCATAAATTGGTCAATCATCATCGGAGAGCTACTATAAACGTAACTAGCTTCACCTTTCCCAATTAGAGGCCACATAAGGTTGTATAGATTGGGATTTTTTCCAAATGAGACCTTTTTTCTATTTCTAGAACTGAGAGCATACTTTTCTAATGACCTATCAAATGGTTCGTCATTAAAATCGCCCATAACAATTATTGCAGAGTCTTTACCTTTTATTCTTTGAATGCTTTCTACAAAATAACTTAGAGTTTCGGCAGCGATTATTCTAAATGGTTCAGATTCATATTGGCCAGCAGATCGAGAAGGCCAGTGGTTTCCAATTAAAATCAATTCATTTCCCTTTAGGGTTGTCAATGTGGTTTGAATTATTTCTCGCGTAGCATACCTTTTAACTATAATGTGTTCGAAAAACTCATCATGGTTAAAGATGTATTTGTTTTTATCGTAAATGAAAGCTACATCGATTCCTCGTTTATCAGATGAATTTGAATGAATTATTCCATACTCTCTGTTTGGTATAGAAATAGTATTTACAAGGAGTTCCAAAACGAACTTATTCTCTATCTCACATATACCAAGAATGTCAGGCCCTTTCTGATCATTTATTTTAGACAAAACCCAAGCTAAATTTTTAATTTTCTTATCTCGAGTCTCCACAGTCCATTTTGAAAGATCTGAGGATATTTTCCTTCTAATAGAATCTGGTCTTCTTACTTCGGGTGCATTTTTTTCATCAAAAAGATTTTCAACATTCCACC
Organism: Bacteroidota bacterium; assembly: GCA_039026865.1. Taxonomy (GTDB): domain Bacteria; phylum Bacteroidota; class Bacteroidia; order Cytophagales; family Cyclobacteriaceae; genus Ekhidna. Next base: position 1,848 of record JBCCLN010000316.1, read on the forward strand.
AAGAGATATAATGATTTTCCATTTTTATAAAAGTTATGCGTAATACAAAATAACAGGAACCGATTCCCGTTATTTATCTTTCAATTACCCTAAAATTTCATTTGTTGTAATCTGAAATTAACTCTAAAAAAGACTCGCAATCAATACCCTACCTAGGGTATTTTTCGGTCTATCAATAGCTGTCGATACCATTTTGAACTTTGCTCAGTGAGCATACCCTTTTAAATTGAATCTAAAGTTATTCTTTCCGATTGATTTTTGCTCACAGCTTAGTTTGCTCATTGGGCTTATTGTGTGTTAGCATCATACAACATCCGGGAGAGTCATCATTGAGGCCGAAATTGCAAGATTGTTCGTATTGGCATTAATAATTGCATTCTCATTTAATATTGGAGAATTTAAAGCTCTTGCTATGTAGTTCTCGTCAATCATGAAATTTATATCGGTTTGAGGTTCAGTATTGATAGTATTAATCAGGTAGTTATTTGCTGTTAGCAATGCATCTCTTGACTCTGTTGCTAGATTCAAATTGTCAAATGTTTGATTATCAACACCCAGGACACTGTTGTCAGATAATAACCCACTAAAAGGATCTTGTGATCTTTTCCAAGCCTCGTATTCTCTCTTAAACTGAGCAAGATAAAAGGTTTGAAGTTGATTCATTTGTGACTCAATCAGATCATCACTATCTCTAAGGTTAGCTATAAGTAGTTGATACGCTTCGGTCGCTGTGTCTTTATTTGAACTCCAAATTGCATTTTTAACATCTCTCCATCTTTCATGAAACTTGAAAGTTGTGTAATCGTTTCTTTGATTGAGTTGATCAATAGAATAGAGTAGATAATCATTAGATGAGTAGGGTTGAATATTGTTCTTATCACTTCCATAGAATAGCTGACCATCTTTCACCCAGAAGTTATTCCTATTCAAGGAATTACCGTCTTGCCTTATCATTACCCAATAACCAGAGCTAAAGGTTTCTGACGAGCCAGTAGCAGGATCACTATATTCATATCTCTGTCCGATTCTGAACTGAACTTTATCACCCATTCCAAAGAAACCCTCAATTCCTTCCATTAATGGAGTAGCTATATTTAAATAGTTGGTAAGCTTAGAGCTGTCAAAAGCATTAGCAACAGATTCAAGAAGGTTGATGGTTTGAAGAGCCCAGTCTTTTGTTTTAAGTCTAAATAATCCAGTAAATAAAGCTACTTGATCTCCCCTGTATGGAATTGGGCCGACAACTCTTGTGTTCTTATATCTAACGCTTTCATTTCCATCTAGCTGTTCGATCTTTTTCAAAAGTTCAGGGCCTACGACGAAGGGGATACTTTCCTTCCGATTAGCATAAATAAACTCCGTTAGAACAATAGTAAGCGGATTATATTCATTCCAGTACTCCCTCATATTCTTCAGAAATTGCTCCTTTACTCTAATTTCAAAATAGTTCTTGTTAGCTGAAAACTTTTTAGCTGTATAGGAGCCATCTAAAATTTTCTCATCAGGGATGTTAAAAGATGGATACAGAACGCTTTCTGATCCTTTGACCTTATTCCATATTTTTTTGAAAAAACTCATATTCTTCTTATTTATTAATGTTAATATCTAGATAACAGGAACCGATTCCCGTTATTTATCTTTCAATTACTCTAAAATTTTATTTGTTGTAATCTGAAATTAACTTCAAAAAAGACTCGCAATCAATACCCTACCTAGGGTATTTTTCATTTCATATGTAGGCTTCCTTACTATTCCTTTTTATCATTATATCCATGAAAATCGCTGAGCCTACTTTAGTACTTAATAAAGACATCTGCCTCAAGAACGTGGAGCGAATGGTGGCCAAGGCAAAGTATCATAATCTCACCTTTCGGCCCCACTTCAAAACTCATCAATCGCACCAGATTGGGCGTTGGTTTCGGGAATATGGAGTAGACAAGATCACGGTTTCCTCTTTGAAAATGGCCGAGTATTTTGCCGAAGACCAATGGGGGGATATTACGGTGGCCTTTCCCGCCAACATCCTGGAAATAGATCGTATCAACCAACTGGCCGGCAAGATCCAACTCAATTTGATTGTTGAATCCATAGAAGTAGCTCGGCTTTTACAAAGGAAGCTCCAACATACTATTGGTATTTTTCTTACGGTGGATGTGGGCTACCATCGCACAGGCATTGCCAGTAATGATTATTCCAAAATCGATGCGATCTTACAATTTGTAGATATTGCCGATCAACTAGACTTCAAGGGCTTTCTAACCCACGCTGGGCACAGTTACTCCTCAAAAGGAATTGATGAAATTCGGGCGGTGCACGAGAGTAGCTTAACTGCACTTGAAGCACTTAGAAAAAACTACGTTTCCAAGTACCCGAATTTGATCATCTCAACCGGCGATACACCCACTTGTAGTGTGATGGAGGATTTTACAGGCGTGGATGAAATACGCCCTGGTAATTTTGTGTTTTATGAC
>JBCCLN010000317.1:0-4282 GCA_039026865.1 Bacteroidota bacterium
ATGTAACTGACTAATTCTGGAAAAACTTGAAATAAAGTATCCCAAAATATTTTGGCTTTGGTGTAAAGTTGATCTAACTCATTATCACTAGGACGCATGGCATAAAATGCTCCTGCCTTTCTGAATAATATCTTGTTTATCGCATTGATAGTAACAAGGGTCGTTAATGAGTTATTATCGCTACTTGGTATGTTACCGCTTTTTGATGTTGATAAGGCTCGTTCATTTGACAATATTTCGTGATTAGAAACAAGTCTTCGTGAAATTATTGCAGCAGCAGCATCTTCATCTAAAATAATCAACTCTGCACCTTTAGGTTTTTCAGCATATTTGTTTAGTACAGTGAACAACCTTCTTGTTCTCTCTAGATTATCGTGCTTGTGAATAACAAATATTATTGGTATTTCAAGAGTGCCTAAATTTGGATTTTCTTCTACTGATTTTCTGATTCCTAATAGCCTGTGCTGACCATCAAGAGCAAATATTTGCTCTGTACCTGTCAGGGATAAAACACCAAATTTGCTACTTAGAAAATCAACGGATGAGTCGTCAATATCCGATCCTTCCACTTGAAAATTTCTGCCGATGCTAATTTCTGTCCATTTCGGATTACCTCGGTGAATGGCAACAACAATACAACCTAGAAATCTCTCGTCCTTATCTACTATGTACCTAGTTAGTGCCTTGATTCTAGACTTTTTTATTTCTCTTTGAAGTATTTCATTTATATTAGTTGTGTAAAGCTCCTCCGACTCAGAAACCGTTATAATTCTGTTGTTTTCGACAATATCTGAGGCCTTCATTACTGTGGAGTAATAGTCCCAAAGACCCAAATTACCGCGTGTACATGCTGAATGTATCATTTTAATACAGTCGTCTTGTTAGTCTTGCCTCTCCGTGTAGTTCCTCATTCAAGGGAGGTACAATATTGTTAAAAATATTTTTCTCAATATCTACAATATCTTGGTCTGATTTCTCAGATAATTCGAAGTAATAGACATAAGTATGATTTGGCCATAGATTAGTCAATCGCATTGTATTTCTTGCAATTGCCCTGTTACCAATTGACCTAACATACTTAAGAAACCTCCGAAAAAAATTATAGTTGGTTGTACCAGCTTGTACTCTTCCAACATATAATAAATGCTTTGATAATACTTCATCAGAAATTGGATAGTCAGGCTCTAGACAGAACATATAAATCCCCTTTCCACGGTGAATATTTTCTGGCATTGCATCCCTTATATTTTGGTCAAATTTTAATTTTATTGGATCTCCAAGATCGTGATCAAGTATTTGGCTCCACCAATTCGGATTATGATGCACCAACATTGTATAAGGGTTTCCAAATGGATAAGATTCAATAACTTCTGAAAAGGTCAAATATGGCATTTATCAATACAATCAGTTTTTTGCAAATAAGTTTGTTAAGATAAGTAAATTTAATCTCCGATTCCAACCATCATTTCTTCCATTCCCCCATAATTCAATATGAATGTGGAGTAGAAATGATCAAATACATCTTTTAAGTAATCCGCCACATCCACTAGATCTGGCTCTGATTTGTTCTCCTTGAGTTTAGATATCTGGTATCCCCTATTCTTAGTAATCGTATAAAGAAATAGTGTGTGAAAGTAGACCGAGGAAATGTACTTATTCTCGGCCATTTTAATCTGCTGTTCATTAGGATGCTTCGTTTTGGACATGAATGATTTGAAAACATGGCTATCCATATTTATGTAGATCCGCTCCAATTCACTATCTCCTTTTCCCAAAGGGTACATCACTGTATCGTACCCCATACTGATACTCTGTTCTTCCAGTTTATCCCAAGTTATTACATTCTTCCCCTCTTTTTCCCCTTTGTAAACAAGTACGAATTCCGGTAAACCTAGAGATTCATCTTCTTCCTCCTTTTTAGCTGTTTCCTTTTTGGCCTCCGGTTCAGTGATCTTGGCCCAAAAAAGTTCCTCCAAGTCTTCACCGGGAGCTGATAGCGTAACTTTCATCTCAATTTCGTCCCCAACTCTCACTTCTGATTTTGGATTAAGGCTGACTCTAAGTTTGCCGTCTTTTGGGCTGCTTTTATTGATATTGAATAGTTCTTCAACACCTTTAGGTTCACCTTTATCGGTTCCGCCTTCCGTTTCATTCGCCTTGTAACTCACCAGAGCAATTTTCATTTCACCTGGTTCTTCTATTCGATCAAAATAGGTATTCTCCACATCAGTATCGAATTGAATTGTTTTCTCAGTTCCTCTTGGAATATTTATAGCTTTCATCCCATTATTTGAAGCAGCTTTCATATTAAAATGAGTAGGAAACCTTTGCGGATTGAAAGGGTGTTTTTCTTCTTTAGATTCCTTTTTCTTCTTTGAATGCTTATCGTTTTTTGGTTTTTTGTCAGTTGCAAGATCAAGTTTGAATGTTTGATTCAAAAGCTTCATTAATTCACTATCCATGGGCAAATTCTTAGTGAATGATTTTAGTAACTCTTTAGTATCTCCTGCATCAGCCGTGATGGAATCTTTTCGCAGCTTCTCTATTTCAGAAAGTGGACTATCCTTCTTAGACAATTCGGTGGCTAGGAACTTTCTAAGTGCTTTTGTTTCTTCGCCATCCTTCAACCTATCTCTGGATGCCATAAATAGCTCTTTTCTGAAATCGTAATTCATCTTTGTGCAATCCACATGGATCAGAAGATGATTTTTTAGAAGATTGAGCTTTAATGATCTTGTAATAAACTCAGAGGTAAAGTGTCCGTGTACCTGCCCATTCAATGAGAAAAGAACAGACATATCATTTTTAAAGAATCGTTTTCGAATGACTTCTTTCGATTCTTTAGCATCCCTCTTATCAAGCTTAGCCTTGAATACGTAGGCTTTGATCCTACACTTGCCAAAAAGCTCATTTGATGAATCCCATGAATGTATATGCTCAACATAATTGTTATTAGGTTGCTCCAATCTTCTTTGAAGGCCGAACAAATCGAGCTCTAAGATTCTGTTATTCGGGTACCTCTCGGAATTATCAACTGTATAAATAGGTAGTGCAGGTCTAAAAAGGTATTCATTAATACTTTGGTTGAGATCCTGAGCAAAACCGGAGTATCCAGATGGAAATTGATAAGAGTAAAGCTTTATGATGCTTCCAGTTTTGAATTTACGATCAAACAATTTCAAGTCAAGCTCATCAATTTGAAATCTTGGTATTTGTCCATCGATCATAAAGTACTCATACCATGTTTCCTTATTGTCATACTGTTCATCCTTTGATAATGGGTGTTCTCGAACTAGAGTGAAGCCAAACTCACCCGCACCATCATATTTCTTTGATGCGACCAACTGATATCGCTTTTTACCACAGAAAACAAGAGCTCCGCTTCCACCCATGTTATACTTGCCTTGCACAAAATGAATGTTCTTCTTATTCCCACTTACTAGTGATAGAAATGTATCTTCAAATTTATCAGGATGCTGTCCTTCCCCATTATCATAAATGATAACAGAAGTATTTCTTGGAGTACCATCCGCTACAATCTGAATTTCTTTTGCTTGTTCTTTTCTGAATGAATCTAAATCCCAAGTAGAGCTATCATCTCCAAAGAATTTCTGGACTGCTTCATTTATAGAACGTGGAGCTTCAGTGGATTTAGGATCAATTCCGGCTTCAAGACACTTTTTAGTTAGAATGGCATCTATGGAATTCGTAAGCTTTTCAATTAAGGCAGCAATGGGGTTAGCTTGTTGATTTTTTACAATACTATAATTACTTGGATTCTTTCCGAGAGGATGCCAATTATCACCTCTAAATAGATCCGAATTAGCTAGAATGATTTCTTCAACATCTTGTTCTGTACCTGCTTTAAATAGTTGCGTAAAAAGTTTCTCAGAAGTCATAAAATACGGTGATTGTCATTAAATATAATAAGCTCTTTAGCGAGCGGAAAGGAGGGGATCAAAGTGATTAGTTGAACTATATATTTATAATTGTACACTATATTTAAAATTTAAACTCTATTTCCTTACCTCTGTCAATTTCATTGCTAAAGGATTTTAAGGTATTGTTCAATTTATCCTTTAATGCTTTTTCCATTTTCCGCACATCTTCTTCTGAATACTCATAATTATTTCTATTTGAGCATTTTTCGAGACTATCCAAGGCTTTTAGAATATTACTAACTCTATTACTTGCTACTTTTTCGAACCTATTTCTTCTTGTTGATTTCGCCATAAATGAAATTTTAGAGACTACAATATTAATTAAAACTTTTTATGTATAC
>JBCCLN010000318.1:0-4276 GCA_039026865.1 Bacteroidota bacterium
GCCAAATTATCTTCTAATTATCAATTGATAATGTTGAGAAAAAATATAATATTATATTTTGTAGCTAATTTAACAATATATAAATTGGTCTTTAAATAAACCTTTATATTATTATGATAAGATTAAATTATGCATTTTGTAGTGTGCTAATACTGCTAGTAACTGTTTTCACTTCATGTAGCACAGACAGTGAAGAGCCTCAGATTGACGAAATTTCTGATGCTGTTTTAGCTCAACTTGAGGACTTGGGTTTTGATGTAAGCGACGTTAAAATTGTGAATCATCTAAATCCAATGACAGGGGAATCTTCCAAGAATTATCAACTTGAAGGAGATATTTTAATTCCTGAACATCAAATGAAGGAAATGCTTGAGAGTGATGTAGCTCATATTGGAGCCGTTGGTGAACAGTATCGAACCAATAATCTAGTCAGTAACAATCGCACTATCAGTGTATTGGGTTACACAGGTGGAAGTAACGCACTTGATAATACGATGAGAACAGCACTTCAGTGGGCTGTTAACAATTACAACAGACTAAATATTGGATTAAATTTCACACTTTCATTCGGAACTAATTTCCAAGCATTCGATATGGTCGTATTCCGCGTTGGTGGCAGTGGCGGAGGGTCTGCGGGTTTCCCCTCCGGAGGCGATCCCTTCAAGTTTATTCAGATTCAATCTGGAACAAGTAGTTTTGGGACGAACGTCACCGAGCATATTATTACTCATGAAATGGGGCATTGCCTTGGCCTGCGACATACCGATTATTTTAATAGGTCGCTGTCATGTGGAACTGGCGGAAACGAAGGAAGTGCAGGGGTTGGTGCGGTTCTTATTCCTGGAACTCCGTCAGGTTTTGATGCAAACTCTGTGATGCTCTCATGCTTTAGCGGAAACGAAGATGGGGAGTTTGGCAACTTTGATGTAGTTGCATTAGAATTTTTGTATTGATTTAATTAGATAAGTTTGAATAAACCGGTAGTATGCCGGTTTATTTTAATCGACAGATAGTATTGTGTGCTTCTTACCGTTGAAAACAAAGCTTTCCCTCTTACTCTTTCCAATCATCTTAATAACTAATGGTGCTAGAGGAGACACAAAAAACACTTTTTTCTTTTCTATCTCCTTCATTCCTAAAGCAACGGAAATAAAGAAAAAAGCTTCATCTGTTTCTACAAGGCTACCTAATTTTATCTTCGTGTGTTTTTTTAATTCAATTGATTCCAAGATTTTAACTTGATTAAAAAGAAGTTCTAAACGATCCGTCAGTTTACTCTGTTCTTGCATCATGATTTCCCTCACTGTTTCATACTTATCACCCATACTACTCTTGGTTTCTTGCTGAGCGGCCTCTTTTAAGTTTTCAATCTCAAATTGTATCGCTGACATCTTTTCTGCTAAAACCGACTTGCACGCTTTTAAAACACTCTTTTTGGATAATTCCACCATCATTTTTCGCATTTTTTTACTCTATGGCAATCAACTTTGTGTCAATCTCATGGTTAATCTAGTGTGATATTCGATATTTCATACTCAGACAAAAAAATTACTCGTCAAATTAACGAAGCTGTGGGTATGCCTTATCTCTGGAAGGATCGCTGGAAAATGGGCGGAATCGGCTCCAAGCGAATGATTATTGAAGATATCAGTGAAGGATATCAAAAGTATTTAAACGCAGAACATTATCTCTCTTACGCGAATATCGAATTAAGACCAAAAGGAATCATTGTTCATTTCAGATATAAACTTCAAGCTTACGCTTGGATTATGCCTTTCGATGAACTTGAGATTGTATACGATAAATTTTTAACCCTAAACGTTACAGGCAAATTTATTGTTTTTAGTACTGGGATAGAACAAAAATTTATCAATAAAATGATTGCTGCCCATAAAAGCTATCTTTATGCTTAGAATTTAGAATAAAGAAACCTTTGTCACAGATTCCCGCCTTACTTTGTAAAATTCCCGATGAACATCGAATGAAGGTTGTTCATACTGTTGCAAATTGGCATACGATCCGTCTTCATTCATTTCATAAGCATTCATATTATCTCTAAGATTGTAATCTAAGATATTGATAGCCTGTTGCTTGAGTAACGGGGCCTTTAGAATAAACAACGATTCTAACCTTCGGTCAAATGAGCGAACCATCATGTCTGCGCTACCACAATAGACTTTTGGGTCGCTATCATTGTGGAAATAAAATATCCGGGAGTGTTCCAAATATTCTCCTACAATAGATCTTACCATAATATTTTCGCTTAGTCCTTCTCGTTTAGGACGAAGGCAACAAATCCCTCTTACAATTAATTTTATGGGAACGCCAGACTTGGATGCTTCATACATTGCTAGAATCACGTCTTTATCTTGGAGAGAATTAAGCTTAATCACTATACCACTTATTTTACCGGCTTTAGCATTTTCCCGTTCACTATCAATTAACTCAATCAACTTTTTCCTCATATAACTCGGAGCTGTAATCAGCGTTTCATACTCCTCTGACATGGAGTGCCCTGTAATGACATTAAAAAATTCCTGTACATCATTCGCGTAATCTTCATTTGCGCTAAGCAAGCCTAAATCAGTGTAAAGCTTTGATGTAGCTTCATTATAATTACCACTGCTCATGTGCACAAAACGGGAGACTTTATCACTTTCTTTCCGAACAATTAATAAAAGTTTCGTGTGTGTTTTTAGCGATCCAACTCCATAAATAACAAAACAGCCCGCTTTTTGTAATCGCTGTGCCTGCTTCATATTATTTTCCTCATCAAAGCGTGCTTTCACTTCGAATAGCACCGATACGTGCTTTCCATTTTCTGCAGCGGCTAGCAGTGCGTCCACTACTCTTGAGTTTTTTGCCAATCGGTAAATGGTGAGCTTGATGGATAGCACATTCGGATCTTCTGCTGCCTGATCGAGGAGATCTAATAACGGCTCAATAGTATTGTATGGATGATGTAGAAGGATGTCCCTATCCTTCAGAATTTTAAACATATCCTGATCTTCAATATCTGTCATACTGATAGGAGGGATAGGTTTGGGGCGAATGGGCCTATATTCATTGAACGCATCATGATTTACAATTTGCCAAAGGCAAGTGAAATCAATTAAAGACCCCGGTGGAATTACCTTGATGTTTTCGTTTCCAATTTCATAACGTTTTTTCAGCTGCCGAATTAACCATGGATCGGCTTCTTCTTCTAATTCCATTCTGACCACACGACCTGTCTTCCTGGTTTTCAGTTTCTTCTTCATTTCTTCAAGAAAATTGGCCTCTATATCTTCTGACTCTTCAAGAGTAAAATCTCCATTTCTCGTTACCCTGAATAATGAACTGGATAGGATATTTACATTTTTGAAAATTCTATCAAAATGAACTGCTACGATCTTTTCAATGGGCACAAAAATCATCTTATCTTTTACTTTGATTTCATAGAATCGAGGGAGGTTCTGAGGGAGTTGAATAAAGGACATCTTCTTTTTTTCCCTTGATCTGGGGACTTTGGTTACGACTCCGAAAATGAGGATATTGTTCATTAAAATGGGGAAAGAATGGTAAGGATCAAAAACCATCGGAGTTAGCATGGGAAAAATGGTCTTCTCAAAATACCTACTAGCAGATTCCTTTTGTTTTTCTGAAAGATCCGAATAGTTTTTTATTTCAAATTCATGATCTTTAAAGCTCTTTTTTAGCTCAAGGAATAGTTCATTTTGCTGTAGTCCGAATGCTTTGAGTCCAGCAAGTAATTCATTTTTAAAAGGCTCCGCCCTCAATCCGGAATAGTCGATCCGATCATTTCCATAGTCCAGATAATTATACAAACTACCTACACGTATCATAAAGAACTCATCGGCATTGGAGGAAGTGATGGCAAGAAACTTTAGCTTCTCGAAAATGTTTCTCTTTTCCTTCTTCGCCTGGTCTAATACACGAAGATTAAACTGGAGCCAGCTTAGGTCTCTGCTGATAAGATTGCTACTTTTGATTAATTCCGGAGTGCTTTGCATAAGTAAGATTGGAGATAACAAAAATAAGCCTGTCCTACAAACTTGCAGAACAAGCTATCATTGGAGATACTGAAACAAGTCCTTGACTTTTCTTATTGACTCGTTTTATGAAATATGGTGTAGTTCTGCCTTAACCCGAAAAATTCAGGTATTATTCATTGAGATGAGGTAACACACTGAATATAAGGTAATTGATTTTGAATGAGGAGGACAACATCGTTCCCTAAATTTGAGGAATCAAAAATCATTGTTACTATTCAGCC
>JBCCLN010000319.1:0-4247 GCA_039026865.1 Bacteroidota bacterium
CCGACAGCCAGAGCCTGACTGCATCAAGGTTATTTACCTAACCGTGTTAAAAACGGCCTCTACTGCACCATAACTCAAACTTATCAATGTATTTTGTTTTAGGGAAAAACCCTTTTTTTGGATGACTGCATTATTCACCACAAACAGTATTACTATTCAGCTGCCTAGGCAAAATATAATATTACTATGCCCGATAAGCAATGATTATTTGATAATCGAAAAAATCAAACGCAAACATTATCAAGTAATAATAGCTTGCGTCTTTGGTTTCTCATCTGTAGAAATAATTCTATTGAATTCTTCGATTTTATCCCTATGAAAAATGCGATTTTACCCTAAAGTGAGTGTTTGACTTTTATCTAAAAAGATCAAAACTTTTAAATTATAAACAAATATCCTATTTGATGAAACGCTTCGTATTTCTAACATTACTTGTGGTTGGCATCGTTGCCATACTGTTATTTATTTACAACCCAGATCTTCTTGAAAGAATTTGGCTGTGGATAGTTGGACTATTCGGATTTATCGTTTTTGTGATTAAAAGCTTAGTCGATGGAATAACCAATCTTTTTCGTAGAGATGAAACTAAGGTAGAAAAAGAAAACAAACCAGATTCTTCTTCTTTATCAGATCAAACTACTCATCTTCCTTCTCTAGATTCATCGCTTAGCCAACTATATAAAGACAAGATCGGTGCTCTAGAGGATAAGATAAGAATGTTAGAAGAACAGCAGAGTCTTACAGATATTGATTATTTTAAAGGAACCACACTCACAGTGCTTAGATATTATGATAATGGAGAAACAACTCTTGGGTTGCTATTTATAGACGATAAGTATTTTTGCTACACATTAGAGGACACTTTTCGGGAAGTAAAAGTGAAAGGTAAAACAAGGATTCCTAGAGGTACTTATACACTTGATTTCAATAGACAAGATACACCGCTAACTCTTAGATATAGAAAGACAAGACCTTGGTTTCATTATCATCTGCATGTAAAAAATGTCAAAGGATTTGAAAGGATTTACATTCACAGCGGGAGCACTCATGAACACACAGAAGGCTGTTTGCTTGTGGCAAAAAGTATCCATGCCAACAGTGCACAAAAAATCATATATAACTCAAAAGTCACTTTTGAAGAACTCTATAAAAAACTTAAAAAGAGACTAGACAATGGGGAACGCATCCGCATAAAATACTACGATGAAGACTTTCTCTCTTCCTTCGAATCATTGAATAAAGCATCATGAACCTACTAAACCAAATTAAAAATAGTATAAATAAAGGTTCTGAGAATCCAAATCCATATTATAAAAAACTTTATCGGTTTCTCAACCGAATGTCATTAGCAGTCTTTATAATTGGATTAATTGCCTTTTTTTACATATTTATTATAGAGCAGAATTTATTTGAGGCTCTTGCTGTTATTCTTATTTTTTCATGGATAACGGTGTTTATTAGATATTTTGGATGGGCACTTTATTTCTACAATATAAACTATGGTTGGACAGACCAAGACTGGAAGAGCTATAAAGAAGCACTTGAAGCTAAGAAGGAAGGGAAGTACGTTGATAAAGCAGAATTAAAAAGACCCAACAAGAATCCGTATAGAAGCCAAAGTTTTGGATTACCATCAGGAACTGTGAGAGGTATGCTAGCTTTTACGTTACTTTTTGGAGCGATGAGTATGCTGCTTGCCAGCCTTGGTAAAGAAGGATACATTGATTCAAATTCATTTTTTTGGAATCATTTTGAGTTTTTCGAAACTGCCTTTTTGATGATGATTGCATTTTATTTTGGGGACAAATCATTAAGATACCTTCAGAGCAGATCCAACGCTGCAAGAGAGAAAAATTGGCTAGAAGCTCAAAAAAAATTAAATAAGCAAGGAAATAAAACTTCATTAAATGATCTTGAAAATGATGATCTAGAATATGAGGAGAGTGAGCGAATAATTAGAGAAGCGGAAGATTCTAGCAAATCAAACTTAACTTCTTCGATGACCTCAGCCAAAAAATTTATTTCAAATTCTGAATCAAGACCTAACCCTACAGGATTAATTCCAATAATAGATGCAGGCCATGGAGGCATTGACACAAAAACCGGAAACTATGTAACTGCTCCTAGTAAGATGTATGATTTTCAAGATCCTTCAGGAAATGCGCTTTTTTCTATATATGAGGGAGAAATCAACAGAAAAATAGCAAGGTATTTAATTCAACTGTTGGATGAACATGGAATAGAGTATCACGAACAAACAGTCTTTAGCGAAATGGATATCTCACTTGAAGATAGGGTCAAATATGCTAATGGTATCTATCAAGAAAATAGAAATACTTACTTCCTGTCAATCCATAGTAATGCTGCAGGCGTAGTTTCTCCCGGCCCGGGCTCAAAAGCTACAGGCTTTGAGTTGTACACAAGTGTGGGTCAGACCAAAAGCGATGAATTAGCTGACATTGCTGCAAAATGGTATAAGCAGGAATTTCCTGATTTCAAATTTCGTCAAGATATGTTGGATGGGGATGAAGATAAGGAAGCGAACTTTTATGTGCTTAGCAAGACGGCGTGTCCAGCCTTGTTAGTTGAGAATCTATTTTTTGACAATATAAAAGAAGCAGAATTTTTGCTTAGTGATTCAGGACAGATGAGGATAGCCGTATGCTTGCTCAAAAGCATCAAGGAAATAAACGAGACACAAACCAATGGCATCCTTGCTTAAAAGGATTTTACATACTGTTTTGATTGGGATGCTTTTGGTATCTTGTGGGAGGGACAATAGAGCCTTGATTGTTGGTAAAATCCATAGCGCATCCAAACTGGCTACCACAGAGTTCACCATTGACAAGATTGTTCATGGCACCAAGACGAAGAAAATTGGATGGTTCATAAAACTTAATGAAGCAAGATTTATCGCCTACTCCAAAGCAAAAGTCAAGGCAGGAGTGAACTTACGAAATCTTAAGGAGGAAGACATAGATATTAAAGATCAAAGTATCTCACTTAAGTTACCCCCAATAGAAGTGATCAACTTTTCCTATCCTCCTCAAGAATTTGAATTAGATACTCGAATCTCCAAGGATAAGTTTCTCAATAACATCACTGTCTTTGACCAAGAGGAATTTTTTAGAAGGGCAGAGATCGATATTAGGAATAATCTACAGTACATGGGTATAGTAGAAACTACTCAAGAGCATACCAGATCTATGCTCATTGTCATGTTGAAATCGCTTGGATACAAAGAGATCTACATAGAGTTTGAAAGCGATGAACTTATCATAGATACCGTGCTACTATTAGAAGAGGAGAATTCATGGTGGGGACACTACTTAAACAATGGAGACTCATTCTTGATATACTGATCATCTCTATAATAGTTATTTTGATTTCCCTCTGGAATCCTTTTAATTTTTTCGGTAAAGGCCTCGAGCTGCAGGACACAGCTAGCATGGTTTCCGAAATTAAAGAAATTGGTGAGCTAGTCACTGCAGAGTATTATGGTGAAGTAATAGCTTCTGATGAGGAAGCTATGTTTGGGTTAGTGGAAAAAGATACTATTGAAATATTAGGAGAGTGGATATATCAGGAAATAAAGAGAGAAATTTTTGCTCGGTATGAGATTGAGATGGATTTATTGGAAGAGGAAGTTGAAAAATTCAAAAAAGAGAGAAAGAGGGACAAAAGGCTTTCAAAAGGAGTTCGAAAGATTAAATCAGCTATACTTACTGAATTGATAAATGACAATGAATTAAAGACTGCTCTTATTGGCAGTGAACTTTACTCTGAAGACCTTTATTATTCCTTAATTCTCTACTTAGGCGAATACGAACACAACTTATATCCCAATGCGAAAAAATTTGCAAGAAAAGACGTCAACAGTCAAGAAGGAAACGGAACTAGCAAATTTGTAAGAAGAAGACTGAGAGAGATACTATCCGCAGAATACGAAAACATCGTTCGTTTTGAAGAAGGAGATATTGCTTTCCAAGGTTACCTAAATCAAGGATTCCAATCAACTTTTCCCTTCCAGGATTTTTTTCTTGAATATATGGAGCTTAGGAAGACAAAGATCGAAGAGAGGCGAGAAGCCAAAAAGCAGTTAGCTTTAACCCACCTTATACCCACCTTAAGCAGCCTTCTTTAGGGCAGCCAGTTGTTGTTCAAGGCTTTTAATTCGTTTTTCTTTAAATTTCGTTTGGTTTAGCCGAAATATTTCGGGATTAAACGCTTCTTTTTTAGTCATCATA
>JBCCLN010000320.1:0-4197 GCA_039026865.1 Bacteroidota bacterium
ACATGTATGTGTTTAAAAGTTTAATAGTTAGGTATTGCTTTATTACGTTTTTAAAAGTAGAAAAATCTCCTTCATTATGGTGTGATCATTTTTATTCTTTCCAGAATGGTATGGTAAAAAGACATATAGCATTTAAAATTTCATCTAAAACTTCTCAAATATGTTCATTTCTTTTTATCATCAACTTTGAAATTTTGACTTGTTCTTAATTTTTCACCAATGATTAATGCAGCAAAAAACATCGCCAATGGTCCCAGGTTGCTTAAGAAAAATTCAGGTGTTATTCATTGAGATGAGGTAACGCGTTGAATAGGAGGTAATTGATTTCGAATGAGAGGACAACATTCTTCCCCAAATTTGAGGAATCAAAAATCATTCTGTATGAATATTAAACTGCTGTAAATCAATTACTTGAATCAACCCGCCACTAGTTGTGGTGAATAATGCGGGTTAAGCGAGCAGGATGGAGGAATCAAAAAGGCTTTTTGATCCCTCCACCGCTCTTTTAGAGGTCAGTAAACTCATTAAAAAAGAAAAGCCCGCACTTATATGCGGGCATTTCACCACTTTACCTAATATATGAATGTTTAAATCTATTTAACTGTGAAGTAGCTTGTCTTAACAAAATGATCGCTTGTTATAGTGACAGCATAATCACCTGGGGTGAATCGGTAATTTTTCCCAATGAGTCCAGGTTGTCCCTCTAGCTTATCAAGGATTAATACTTTACCATCTTGAGTTCTTATATCAATGAACAAATCATTGTTTTCATCTGATATCAATTTCACGAGAACATTCTCGTCGTTTTTTACCAATCGAGGAAAGAATGTTTTTCGTAGTCGATCTTTTTTAATCTCGATTCCTTCCTTTTTTACTATCACCGGTAATGTCTGTACTTTATAATCATCCTCTATCAACAGGCTATAATTTCCAGATTTTAGATGAGAAAGATCAAAAAATAATCTTAATCTATTTCCTTTGGAGCGTGATTTGTACAATATCTGTCCAAGATCATCTTTGATGTATGATGTAGTAGCACCGTGAACATCCATTACCTCTATCCGAAACTTTTTCTTACCTACCATATTCACTTTCAGTGCGGTCTCCCTTGCATTCACGTGAATTGCACCAATAGAAACGACTATTGCTACAAATAATTTGATTGCTTTTTTCATAACTTTATTCTCTAATCAAATGACAAGACAAACTTAGACTAGTGCCTTCTATCAAATCTCTTGACAATTATCATATATCTATGGAATTTTAACATTTAATGAATCACTTTCAGTTAAATATCCTTTTCGTTAAAGATTTTTATAGTAAAAATCTATTTTATTAAATGAATAAGTAATTGAAAATAGATGAAATAGCCAATAAAAAGCTGGCAAGTCCACCTTTAGAAAAAGTGGTAATGCCTCACGAAGGATCCATTCTCATCCGTCACTTCCATAAAGACAGAAGAAATACGAGACCTTATTGGCACTATCATCCTGAGCTAGAATTAGTGTATGTAAGAGGTGGCAACGGGAAACGACATATAGGAAGCCATCTTTCTTATTTTAATGATGGTGAACTAGTTCTCATCGGTTCCAATCTACCTCATCAGGGATTTACCGAAAGAATCAATGGAAAAGAGAGTGAGACAGTAATCCAAATGCTCCCTGACTTTTTAGGACCTGATTTTTTTAACATTCCTGAGATGTTTGGCATTTCAAAGCTGTTTGAGAGAGCCAAGAAAGGATTATCCTTTGGAAAGCAGGATCAGGATATCATTGGAGAAAAGATTATTGCCCTTATAAATAAAGATAAGTTTAGCCAAATATTGGGATTGCTTGAGGTCCTGAGAGACCTATCACTGTCTGAAGATTACAAAATTCTGAATGCAGATGGTTTTCTCATGGTATCGAAACCGCAGGATAACGATCGGTTGAATAAGGTACTTAACCATATCAAAGAAAATTTTCAGAGCAGCATTACTCTAGAAGAAATCTGTGATCTGGCAGGAATGACAGAACCCTCCTTTTGCAGGTATTTCAAAAAAATAACAGCAAAAACGTTTACGCAGTTTCTAAACGAGTATCGGTTAGTCCATGCCTCTAAGCTACTTTCTGAAAAACAAATCAGCATCACCGAAGTGTGCTTTGAAAGTGGATTCAGTAATTATTCACACTTTGTCGAAAAATTCAAGAAATTCACCAGCAAAAGCCCATCCGAATATAGAAAGAGTATCCAAGATGTCTTGGAGTAGGTGACAACATTAAACTATAAGAATCCTTTGAAAAACTTGCCTTTTGGCCCAACTCTTCGTTACTCAAAATTTCAAAAGCCTCATTTACGACCAGTAAACTACGTTTTTGAAATTCTGAAAGCATCGATTTGAGCCAAAAATCCAGTTTTGCAAAGGATTCTAATATTTACTTATCATCTTCTCCTTTAAAAAAGAAGGATTTTGAAACTATTTCTAAGTTCTTAAAAGAAGTTGATATTGAAGATTACTTTGTTTACGTGTGTAACAATACTTCTGTATCGGGAGCGTCAGAATTAATTTTAGGTGTTAATGAAGCGTGGTTGGATTTTGACTATTCTGATTTTTTAGAAATAATGAATAGGTTAAATAACAATGAAATAGGCCTTTTTGCACTATACGATTTTCTTGGGTAAGTACCTCAATATCGACATTAGAGAAGAATTAGTCACCATTACTTCGAAGGCTAGAGAATATGTCTTGTCTTACGTAAAGGATAAAACAGTGCTTTTTTATTTTGACCAAAAAAGGGATAGTGTTCTCTTGGAAAGGCTTGGCCTGAATTATGATTTTTCTTTTAGTAAAATAAGAGAACGATTGTTGTCGCAAGGAGCAAAAAGAGCTGAAAAGGTAAAGCCTGTCAGCTTGGATTTACCACCTCTTTGAGATGATCTTAACCTGCTGCAAATTATTCTGTTGGAGCGGGAGATGAATTGGGTAATGCAGTTGGAGCAGCACTTAGAAAAGGAAGTGGTGTTGTTCTAGACTTTTTTGGGGACGCTAGATCGGCAATAAAAAACGGAGTTAGTGTAGACCCTAAGGCAGTCAGTGGCTTTAGGGGAACTATTGCAGAATTTGCAGAGCAGTTTGGTGGAACGGTTGATAAAATAGTGGCTAATGGTCCTCAGACGGAATTTTTGAATGAAGCCTCTCAGTTATTGGAGAGTGGCGGGAGTCTAATAATTAATGCGACTAAAGGAAATAAATTTGGGAAACTGCCTCCGGCAGAGAGACTTAAGGAATTGGGTTTCAGGGTTGTTCAACAAGCAGGTGAATTGTTAGATGAGTTTAAAGGAACAACGTTTAGAAGAACCAATGGTAGTGTTATTCCAACAGAATCTGTGCGATCTACAGTTTTAGAAAAGCTTTAAGATGAAAACAGCAGAATACTTTGATGAAATACATTTTACAGAGTGTGATCTATCAATTAGGCTGATATCAAAAGATGAGATAGTGATAGACATTGATAATTTGGAAATCTCAAAAACACACCCACTTTTTGCATCAGTTGGAAATAAGATCAAAAAGTCTCTTTTGAAGTTTTATGATATTTGCAGTTCGGAAAGAGAAATTTTTGAATACAAAAAAGATAGATATACAAATGATTTTAAGGAAAAAAGGGTGGAGAAAGATGTAGAAGAGCAGTCATTCAAATCGGGAGCTAATACTTATTACATAGAAGGTATCCTAGATGAACCAGAAGCATGGGTTGAGTGGACAATTAAAGCGAATAGATTTGATTTAGAGATCCTTTGAGATATAAAGTGGATATTACTAAACCCTTGCTCTACCAGTTTTCTCAACTGGAAGTCTTATCATAGGATGTATCATTCGAATCTTCTGGTTTTGGATGATGGATTAGAGTATCGAATGAATGAGGATGGTTGATGATATTTTGTAACCTTCAGCGTAAGTTAGTATGCAGACGTATTCACCTGAAAAAAATTATAGTATAAAAGAGGAAAGAGTATTATTAAGTAGTGCTAATGATTTTTATGGAGTTCCGAAAAGGGGTATTAAAGCGATCAGAATGATACATTCAGATCGCTTTAATACCCCTTTTCGGAACTCCATAAAAATCATTAGCACTACTTAATAATACTCTTTCCTCTTTTATACTATAATTTTTTTCAGGTGAATACGTCTGCATACTAACTTACGCTGAAGGTTAC
>JBCCLN010000321.1:0-4159 GCA_039026865.1 Bacteroidota bacterium
AAGTTAGCATTGAAGAGACTGACAGGATCTGACCTGACTCTGTTCGAATGGCAATTTCGAACTATAAATAAAGGCAATCAAAAGTCTATCAACCTAAATGCAAATATTTTTGTCGAAAAGCTATACCCACTTCTTCCTCAATTAGCAGATGAGAAAGGTGGAAGGATTCCTATCGACCTTTCAATTTATGGGCCAGGGTTAAATGGACTTGATAATCTTCAACGAAAAATAATTAAGGGTGGAACTTATAAGAACTGGAGGCTGAATGGAGAGTTTATTTACAATCGACCAGAAACTCCTGACAGATATAATATATTAGAAGAGGGTGATTTTAGCTTGTTTGAGTTTTATGGGATTGAATATCCATCGGCTGCTAAACTATTGCTGATTGCCAAAAATGCTGAACATGATGCGAAGCTGTATAACGAGCTAGATAGGTTTAGTGAAGGAAAGTCTATGATCAAGCTAGAAAGCAGTGAACTTCAAGAGATGGTTGCAACTTCTAATCCAGATAAAGAACATCCCGTCTATGAATTTGTACTAGAAAATGATTTAGAAGAAATAATTCTATCAGGTGGAGACGTAGATCAAAACTCAATAACCTCTAAACCTTCACTTAGAAGTATCAATGCTGCTGATTTTCAGAAGGCTAAAAAATCAGCTGAAATCAATGGCAGGAGAGGAGAAGAATTCACTAACGAATATTTCATACACCTAATGAATTCAGGAAAGATCACAAGCTTTAATTGGCATTCAAACATCAACCCAATTTCACCTTTTGACTTTTCTTATGTCGATAGTTTGGGCAAAGAAATATACTTAGACGTTAAATCTACGAGTGGTCCATTCGAGAATACCATTCACATATCATTCAACGAATTATTGCAAATGGAAGGCTCGGATCGGTATGATCTGTACAGAGTTTATTCAATATCTGAGAATACAGCAATTTTGAAATTTGCAAATAACCTTTCCGAGTGGGCACGAACTATTTTGAACATCCTCAATCAACTTCCAAATGGAGTAAGGTCGGCCGGAGTATCTTTGAAACCTGAAGTTTTAGAGTTTGGACATGAAATTAGACTTTCGATTGAAAATGAGTAATTAAATCTCTCATTTAAGTAAGATGAGTAATTAAACTTCAATATTATGTTAAATAGAAATTTTGCATTATCAAGGCGGGTCGGCATGGCAAAATAGCGGGGTGTGCGTTGGCCTGTGGGAGGAAGCTTTATTTTGCCTGGATTTTTTGCATACTTTTTTATCACCACGGCGGCAGACCGCTGAAAAAAGTAAAAGCCCAGCGGCTTGAGCGACCAAACGAACACTAATAAAGAATTCATCAATCATTTGTGAGCAGTATGTTGTCTCTATGACTTGGAGGGTAGGGAAAACACAAGTGTTTTGACACGCGAATCCTAATCGCTGAGAATTCAATATATGTGAGGAACTCGACCATTGAAGTAACGTCTAATTATAACAACATTATTAGAAGCAGAATCTAAAAGAACATCAATTGTGTGTGGCTCAGGCGTTGGTTATTTGCTTCTTCGCATTGTGTGCTTGACTTGTTTCGTCTTGAGTCAGAAATTTCATCACTCAATTTCTTATTGTGTTTTCCAAAAGCTCATCCTCAACCTTAACTATTCTAAATAAATCATGAATAGCGTTAAAGTTCTCTAATTGATGTGATACTAATTCTTCCAAATCAGCCTTTGTATATCTAGGATATGGTATTTTATCCTATTTTAAGTTAGTAATTTCAGATTATTAGATCAATAATATTGAATTACGGACAATATTCGAAACAGAAGTTTAGAAAATCGGAATATTTTTCCTGAATACATATCTTTATTATCAAAAAAAGGGATAAAAATGACTGAATTAGGATTATTTCTTTCTAAAAAGTCGGTTAATCGATCTGATGTGGCAAGAAAAACTGGTATAAGTAAAACAAGGCTCAGTGAGCTCGCTAATAATGAAAGTACCAAACTTAGGGTGGATGAATTGTATTTGATTGCATTGGCAATAGATGTTGATCCGTTAAATGAATCGTGAATAATGGCAGATGTTCATGAGCCGGAAGTAAGATCTTACAATATGAGTAGGATCAAGGGAAAAAATACTAAACCCGAAATGCTTGTACGTAAATTCCTGCACTCAAATGGGTTTCGCTATCGTCTGCATGATAAAAAGCTTCCTGGCAAGCCCGATATAGTACTTGGAAAGCATAATACTGTAATTATGGTTCATGGCTGTTTTTGGCATGGCCATGAAGGATGTAAATATTTTGTAATACCTAAAACAAGAACCGATTGGTGGATCAACAAAATATCTGGTAATCAACAAAGAGATAAAAAGAACTTGGAAGTATTAAGAAAAGATGGGTGGAAGAGTATTACTATATGGGAATGCCAATTGAAAGGAGACAAGGTCGCTAAGACCCTAGATTCAATATTGATTCAACTTCAAAA
This sequence comes from Bacteroidota bacterium, assembly GCA_039026865.1. Taxonomy (GTDB): domain Bacteria; phylum Bacteroidota; class Bacteroidia; order Cytophagales; family Cyclobacteriaceae; genus Ekhidna. The sequence continues at coordinate 2,475 of JBCCLN010000321.1, forward strand.
TAATTTGTAGCAAGATTTCTGTATATTAAGGATTCCTTCGTATCTTGTCAAGACAAAAAATGTCCATACGACATTTATCCATGCAAATAAAAGAAACATTCGGTGAGTTCTTGCGAAAGCTAAGAGAAGATCAAGATCTTCCCATTCGTAAAGTAGCTGCAAACCTGGATATAGATTCTTCCACCTTAAGTAAAATCGAGAGAGGAGAACGAAGTGCATCCAAAGATTTGGTTAAGAAAGCTGCGTCTTTCTTTAATCAAAACGAACAGAGTCTAATGATTAGATTCTTAAGTGATAAAGTAGCATATCAAATTATAGATGAAGAGAGCAGCGAGGAAATATTGAAGGTAGCAGAGCAGGAAATAAAATATTTGAAGTCAAAAAGGTTCAGGCAATCTGAGTTGCCATTATCCGATAGGAATGAAAATAATTGAGAATAAGATAAATAGAATTCGAAATCTAAAAGCTAAACCAAGGGTCCTGGATCTGTTTGCTGGATGTGGAGGTATATCTCTTGGGTTTCATGCTGCTGGCTTTGAAATAAAGGGAGCAATAGAATATGATGAGCATGCTGCAAAAACCCACGCTTGTAATTTTCATGCATACACAGAGAATTTTGAAGATCACTCTAAAGCGATTGATATTACGAAAGTCGATCCAGATGAATATGTTTCCAGACTTTTTCCATACGAGACTCAAGAGGAGTGTTTTGATATTATTGTTGGAGGCCCGCCCTGTCAAGCATTTGCGCGAGTCGGTAGAGCAAAGCTAAGAGAGGTTTCGGAACACCCTGAAGCATTTCTGCAGGACCCCAGGAGTAACTTGTATTTGAGGTATCTCCAGTATGTGGCTAAACTTAAACCTATTGCTCTTCTTATGGAGAATGTACCTGACGTTTTGAACTTTGGAGGGCATAATATTGCCGAGGAGGTTTGTGAGGTATTGTCAAGCTATGGCTACATATGCAAATACACATTACTCAATTCAGTTTACTATGGAGTTCCTCAAATGAGGGAAAGGATGATTTTAGTCGCCTACTCAAAAGAGATATGCTCAGACTTTGAATTTCCTCCAAAGCCTAGCCATTGGATTGACTTACCAGTTGGATATCATGGTTCAAGGCAGGTCGCTATGCAAACATTAAGAAATGACCTTTTTACTAATCAAAAATATTTCGTTCAGCCACCTTCTAAATCTGGTAATGAGAAGGCAGCAGTAACAGCTCATGACGCAATAGGAGACTTACCAACAATTACAGATCACTTGAAGGGAAAGCTAAAAAGAGGAGCAAGGCGATTTGATACGTTGATTAAATATGACGGAAGAAAAAAGGAAAGCGAATATGCTCACCAACTTAAAAAATGGGAAAATTTCCAGAGTAATGGAGGTATTAAAGATCACGTAATTCGATACCTGCCACGAGACTATAAGATCTTTGCTCAGATGAAGCCAGGGGATCAATACCCCGAAGCTCATAAGACAGCTATCCATATGTTTGAAAAAGCGCTATCCCAACTAAAGACCAAGCCAACTGAAGGTTCGGATGCTTATAAAGAACTGTGGGAGAATTTTGTACCTCCTTATTCTCCAAACAAATTCCCAAATAAATGGAGAAAAATGGAAGTAGATCAGCCTGCCCGCACTTTAATGGCTCACTTAGGCAAGGATAGCTACTCTCATATCCA
>JBCCLN010000322.1:0-4151 GCA_039026865.1 Bacteroidota bacterium
ACAGCCAGAGCCTGACTGCATCAAGGTTATTTACCTAACCGTGTTAAAAACGGCCTCTACTGCACCATAACTCAAACTTATCAATGTATTTTGTTTTAGGGAAAAACCCTTTTTTTGGATGACTGCATTATTCACCACAACTAGTGGTGAGTTAATTCAAGTAATTGATTTACCGTAATTTAGATATACATGTTGAGTGATTTTTGATCCCTCAAAATATGGGGAAAGATGTTGTCCTCTCATTCGAAATCAATTACCTCCTATTCCTAGTGTTACCTCATCTCAATGAATAATACCCTAAATTTTGGTTTAAATTTAGAAAAATTGATAGTGGACTTGGCTTCTGCTTTTTATCTCCATTTATTAGGTAAGTTTTACTTTTAATCTTCTCATTTAATCTTGGGTTCTAAATCACCTCTCATAAAGAGGTTATACTCTTCGCAAGATAGGTATCCTTCGCCTTCGGAATAAGGGCAAGTTTTATATACTTCATCAAATAAGCCCGCATGTATAACCACTCCAGATCCGTGGCAGACTGGGCAAAGCATCTTTTCTAATCCTCCACAATCATATATTGCATTTTCCAAATCTACCTCTACTTGTTTAGCTGCTTTTCGCTGAATTCGAAGGTATTCGTCTTCGGCGAACTTCAGAAACTGGATAGCCGGTTCATAATATTTACCTTTCGTTCCTTTAAGCTGAATATATTTATTGAGCCAATTGATACTTTGCTTATGCTTACCTAAATGGTAGCTGTTTCTTCCAAAATAATAGGCTATTTCCGAGGGAAGCTTTTTCATGTTTTGAAGCACAGATTGAAAAAGAACCTGTGCGCTATCATATTGGCCGAGTGCCATTAGCTCCGCTCCTTTATCCATCCTTCTGGTTAGTTCTGATTCACGGATTATCTGACTGCTAATTGTGAATGTAAAAAGAAAAGGAAGAAAACAAAGAATTATTTTCATTGGAACGAATAACGCCGTATTAACTGTTTTGGTTATCACAATAAAGTTTAACTAACAAATAAACAGCTGATTTTGAATTAGAACTTTGATTCTTTAGGAATTTTGACAATATATTTAAAGAGGAACGTTTTAACAGCTATGAATTTAAATAGGATCTTAGCTTCTTCATGCTTGGTTTTGTTGATGACACTTTGCCATGCACAAGATACTAGAAACATTGATTCTTACAGACCGCCAAGACCTCAGTATCAAGCGTATAAAAAGGAAAAAAAAGGTCTCTTCGCTTTTTTAAAGAAAAACAATTCTAGACAGTTAAAAACCGTGGAGGAAGAAACAGCGGCTTTCAGGGCCAGAGTACAAAAAGTAAATCGAGAAAGAATTAAGCAACAAAATAGGATAGATAAGATAGAGCGCAAAAAAGATGGATATTTTGGTCATAAACGTCCTCCTAAAAAACGACCTCCTGGGAAACAAAAATTTTGCAAGATTTGTAGAATAAAACACTAGCATATCATTTTGAAGTATTATGGAGATAAACACTAAACGAAAAAAGGTCTTACGCACTTATTCTATATAGTGTTTTAGCTCTTAACCTTACATTGAAAAAGCTTAAAATTCCTCGTTTAATGGACTGTGTTAAAAAACCCGTGCCTGTTTGCTGATCGGATACTGCGTACCTCAGAATTGGTCGCTGTATTTCTTTAATTATGGAGAGCTGTTTTGCCCAATAAGAATACATCGTTTTCCAGTCTGAATCATATACTTCCATATGAGTTCTCCCGTCCCATTGAAAGGTGAGCTGGTTATCACCATAGTTGAACCTATAAATTGCGGCAAGGGTATCATACGGTTCTTCTAATAGCTCTTTTGCGGCAAAGATTTTATGTTTAATCTCAAAGATAAAATCATCTTCCAGACCCATGGGATTATGCTGAAGGTTATAAGCTGCTAATATTTCCTGCAGCCATAGACCTAAAAGAGTGTCTTTTGAAAAAGCTTGTACGGTCTTCAAAAGATGATTTTTATCCTGATAGAAGTATTTCTCTTCAATTAACACTTTGTAAAGATATAAATACCGAATGGTTCCGCAATCAAAACGGAAAATTTGACAAGCAAGATTGCGAACAGGCGGCCTTTAAACGATCAGCTGCGCGTATCCAAAACGCAATTTCCCCGATTAGCTGTGGTGGTCACCATAGATGGACTTACTGTAACCATTCCATTAGAGCCTTCTTAGATTTTTCGGCACATACCTGTAGTTTAAAAGCTATCCCAAACGGCCTATAAATCTATGTTTTTCGAGTATTTGAAAGTATTCTAAAACAGTTTTGAAAATAAGTTGCTTTAACGATGCCACTTCTTAAACATTGATCAGTCTAATTCAAGCAACAAATTTTGGTAGGCTGATTTCAACTCAGAAAGTGCTTTCTGATCATCCTGTTCTTCTGCTAAAGACAAACCTTTTACAAATACATTCTTTGCTTTTTCCAAATCTTCCATCTCCCAAAACAGATGTGCTGTTTTAAAATAAGAAGGTAAATAGTTTGGATGTTCTTTCAGCAGTGTCTGTAGAATATCCAGGGATTTTGGAGGATCATATTCATAGAACTCCATTGCCAAGGCATATTTGTTAAAAGGATTTTTTGGCTCTTCTTTAACAAAGTTTTCCAAAAGTTCAATTCGCTTACTATTCATTTTTCGAAACTAAAGAATATGGTTCCTACTTTCTTCTAAAGTGTTTCAGGAGGCATAACATCAGAACTTCATATTTCCAGATCGTACCAAAACTGAATTACAATATTATTTTTCTCTATCAAAATGTAAAATCAACACCAGTCAGCTTGAAGAATTCCACAATTTCACTTTTAAAGAACCATCTACTGTGAACATCAGATAGGCTCTCTCAACATAAATACATTTAATATGTCTGATTCTTGCAGTTTTTCTGTTTCTATTGAGCAAAGGCATGATATGTTAGAGCAAAGGTGACACCAAGGTAATTCAGTCAACGTGAGTTTCAGCAAGAACATTTTTAACTATAATTTCAGCATGTACCCTAGAATTTTCTATGAACCATTCGTTTGTTTTCAATCCGCCACAAATCACTCCTGCCAGGTAAACTCCAGTAATGTTAGTTTCCATTGTTTTAGAATTATAACAAGGTGTTTTGAATTCATCATTCCCTATTTTGATCCCTATATGATTCAAAAATCTAAAATCCGGTTGGTATCCGGTCATTGCCAGCACAAAGTCATTTGGAATCAATAAAGTTTTATCTGTCGTTTGGATTTCGATCGCATATTCTTCGATTTTCGTTATCTGGCTATTAAAGTATGCTTTTATTGAACCTTCTTTGATTCTATTATCTATATCTGGCTTTACCCAATATTTAACTCTAGAATTAATCTCAGACTCTCTGATCACCATCGTAACCGAACGCGCACCTTTCCGATATACTTCCAAAGCCACATCTACCGCAGAATTAGCTGCTCCCACCACGGCGATGTGCATATCAAAATAAGGATGAGGCTCATCATAATAATGTCTTACTTTGGGCAATTCTTCCCCGGATACGTTGAGTGGGTAAGGCAGATCATAGAAGCCTGTAGCTATTATAAGATTCCTAGCTTTGTAACCTAACTTATTTGACCTGATGTGGAAAACATCGTTCTTTTTATCAACTTCTTCTATTCGTTCATAAAGCTGTGTTTTTAGCTTCCATGAAGCGGCAACTCTTCGGTAATATTCAAGAGACTCTGACCGTGTCGGTTTCGGACTATGAGAAATAAAAGGTACTTCGCCAATCTCCAATCGGTCTGATGTAGAAAAAAAAGTCATATTTCTAGGATAATTGTACAATGAATTTACCAAACAACCTTTGTCTACAATTACATAAGAAAGACCTGCTTTTTCTGCTTCTATTCCACAAGCAAGTCCTATTGGCCCTGCTCCAACTATAAAAACATCTAATACTTTTTCGCTCATATAGCGAATCTAAAAATGGATCCTTTGATTCTTTTAAAAAACTACAAAAAGCTTAGCCCGAAAAAATTCAGGTGTTACTCATTGAGTGATATAATACCCTGAATAGGAGGTAATTGATTTCGAATGAGAGGACAACGTTACTATTCAGCTACTTAATAGATTGATTATCAAATATTTGGAAATTAAATTTTTAAATTTTAT
>JBCCLN010000323.1:0-4091 GCA_039026865.1 Bacteroidota bacterium
ATTGACCTTGCGGTTGGGGTCAACGTCTCAAGGTTATAATTTTGGATATAGATAGAAACTTTGAGATTAGATAGCAGGTCTATGGTGGTATTGCAACAACTGATTTCTCAACGAACCAAAGAGGCTTTGGCCCGAAAAAAAAGTGAAGGTAATAAGCTGGGAAGACCAAAAGGCAGTCTTTCTAAGTGAACCAAACTCACGGGGAAAGAAGAGCAGATCAAGGAGCCACTTCGGCCAAACTCATCTCCCCACTCACCTGAACTCGACGCTAAATCATTGGACTGATCCCTTCAAGATAGGGTTTCAGTTGGTAGATTTGTGTAGATGGGTTTGACATAGCCATAAACTCAGCCATGGCTACAACCTTTGCAAAATCACCTTGGGTTGCCCCATACTTTTTTACGCTCTCCTTCTCCATCGTTAATAAAATGCTGACCAACAAGAAGTTCAAAGATTTCTTTTAGAAGAATATTGCTGTTCTTTAAAGAAGATCACATAGTTTTCACTTTGATAGGACTCCAGTATTTCTCCAATTCTATGAGATTGGGAGGATAAAAGCCTCAGTTAATCTGATACTTCAATGACTTCTAATTTTAAATTTCTTTTATACTCAGGATTGTACTGGATGATGTCATTTTCATAAAGACTATCAGCAAATATCCTGAAATTTTCTACTATTAAATTTTTCTCTTCCATAATTAGAAACAACTCCTTGTTTTCATATTTTGATATGGAGGGAACTTTATCATATGATATGAAAATATTCGTATCCGATTGGATATTGATCAAACTATCTTTTCTCAATTGATATTCTAAAACTTCTATGGATACTTCATTTTCACCAGAAGGTAGATTTATCTTATCCACAGTCTTCCAATATCCAGGTAATTTGTCATTGCACACAGAATCATTTTTAGATACGTAATCCGAAGTTGATATTTCAATACTTATGCACGTATCTATGATAGATTCATTTCTGACCAAAAATGTTACTTTATAATTTTTTGCTGTGAGCTTATCACGATTATCTCCGTTTCTCAATTCAAAATCACTACATTGAATCGAGGAAATAACTGCTGGAGCATACAATAATGTGATAAGTATTTTCTCAAACATTTAAATTACGATTTTTAATTGGTTTTGGGATTAGCGCTCTTTGTGGTGGTGCTAAGTTAAAAGGTCTTTCATTTGTAGATTTTCCCCATGAATTAGGCTTCATCGCAGGAAATTGTTTATTCATTCTCACAGAATTAGAACCGGAATTATGTGTTGCACGCCAAATTTCAGATAACTGTTTACTACTAAAATTCGACCCATTGCTGGTGGAATGATATGACATAGGGTTATTAGGTTCATTTGAACCTTCCTATTGAAATATGGAAAAGTCCAGCCGTCCTGCGCACTACCCGACTTTCCCACATTCCAACAGGATCAACAACATTATTTTTTAGAAAATCCTTTAATTACTACCGTTGCTAAATAAGGGAAGCTTACACAAACACTTTAATTTTAATGCAAATATTCTATCAAACTTTAGGACTCTCTCTTCGATATTATATCAACTACAGCGAGAGTAAAAGCAAGAGGTATAATAATATGAAAAGACAAATAATATGGAATAAATCCTAGAATTAATTCATAATCAAATAGATTCGAAGAAATTTCCATAATTCCGATTAGACAGTAAGAGGAAATTAGAACAAGTTTAGAACAACTTAGAAGATTTTTGTCTTTTTTACTTAAAAACCTTCTAAAATACAACACTAGTAGGGCGATATATCCAATTAGAATAGCTAAGGAATAAATGTTGGTAGGAAAATTTGTTTTAATATATGGATTAAGTCCACCAATTAGACCGCCAAAAATTAGAATCATAGTAAGGGCTTGAAAGCTATCGTTCTCAAAACGGTTCAAACTCAAATAAAAAATTGCAGAGAATGACCAAGTACTTGAAATGAGAATACTTAAAAGATAATAGTCTATCCTAAAAAGCCTTCTTTCAAAAAGAAAGACAAAAACAATAACAGAAATCAACAATGGTAAAGATATTTTCAGCCTGTACCATATGTTTTGAGATTGGCTATTCCTAATAATATTATTCATATCCAAATCGATTATTTTTCTTCCTCAGGAACTTTATTAATGATCTCTTGCAATTGCTCAGGTGAAACATTTGTACACTTTGGACAACCACCCATTATATTTATCACTGCTAGTATCACTATGTCTCTCATTACCTCCTAAAACATGCATTATTTCATGAAAAATAATTTGTATGGGATCCTTAGTTACTTCTTCCACAGTTTCAGGATCTATGGATTTACCTGTTGGATTAGCTTTAATATTTTCAACTTGGCCGAAGATACTAACATGGTCTGTTTCCCTGGGATCCATATTAACTCCTACTACAAATGTAGGAACTCCCTCAGTGTCTCTTGCTGGAATCCCATCACCCGTAAGAATAATGTAGTCTTCTCCAAAGAATATGCCTCCCATAATCCCCTTACTTATTTCGCTTTCATTAACTGGGGTGAAAATAATATCAGTACTAATGGACTTCCCGTTGACTTCACCTGACAGCTTTTCTTCTACTAATGCTTCAGTATCTGAAACCACTTTGTTAAATGCTTTCTTACTAAGAGAAGAGCTATTTGCTATTTTAAAATTGATATTTATTTTCACAGACTTAGATGTTGTAGATTTTGACCATTTTTTTCCCTCTAGATTTATTCCATCAATAGGTCTATTTTCTGCGTAGGCATAGGTAGCCTTATGTGGAAATTTCTCCGCCAGCGGATCCACAGATACAAACCTCGCCACCGTTGGATCATATCACCTAAAGCCATAATCATAGAGCCCTAGATTGAGTTCTTGATGGTATTCTTTGCCATTATACCGATACCTATTTTCGATGCCGGAGTAGTAGGAAAGGCCTCCCATTCTCATCCCAAAGGGGTAGTAATTATCTACTTGCAATACCTCACTGGTAGAAGTGTCAACAGCCCCATTTCCATCAATATCCGAGAAACTCACCCGAACATTTCCCAAATGGTCTGTCAGGTTATACCCATAGCGGAAAAGTGATCCAAACTTCAGCGCTCGCCCTTCTTCGTGGGCAATGTGCTGCAATTGCTATCCTTGTAAAAGAACCCACCTACATAGTCGTGAGTGGCCGACGAATCGCCGGAATAGTGTTCTACTAATTTAGTAGCATTTGCTGAATAAATCCTGTGGGTTACAACATCGTTTTAGCCTAATTTCTTTGGTTCTAAATGGGAAGGATTTAAAACATTTATTTCGGTAAAAAAACAGTCCAGCGTATCCAGAATACTCAACAACTTGATCCCGATACCCAGACAGTTCTTTTTAATATCATTGATACCTATTTACGCGACGCTAAGGCAAGGATGGCTTATCAATAGGACACAGGTCTAGGCTTTATTATTAATTTCAAATTTTATTAAATTCAGAATATTTTTATTCCTCTGTCTTTGTGGTTCTTCAACAAGAGCTGCCTTTTTTGATTATCCGTCTCAATTTGTTGAATAATCACATTTGTTTCAAAATTGAAGGGAACTATCGTGGGTACATTAACGTAGAGAACTAATGAATCTAAGGTTTGCTTATACAATATTCTACTTGTAGCAGCAGTGAATACGTATTCTTTTCTTTTATTAGGATCGAAAATCTTTCTTTTAGATTTGGAAATCACAACGACTTCATAGTTCAACTCTCGCATAACTCGCTTAAGGTATAATGTTTCATTATATTTTTCGAATTCGAGTTTCTCGATTTCTACATTGTTAAAAATTTCTTTACAACCAACTAGAAGAATTGTAATTATTGTGAAGCTCCAAAGGACACTCTTCATACCTTTGTTATTAGGATGTATTAGCGATTTCTTCTTTTAACTCCTTCTTTAAAGCCTGCTCTAATTTGTCTGGTTGCATGCCAGATTTCTCCATAGTTTGGATAGCCACTTGGTCCTTTTCCGTAGAGTGCACCACCAAGCCGCATCATTGTTTCTTCTCCAATATGGAAGCCATATATAGCTCCCGTTGCTCCATTTAATCCTGCAAGATAGTTGCCTG
>JBCCLN010000324.1:0-4080 GCA_039026865.1 Bacteroidota bacterium
ACCACAACAGCTGGGGGTCTACCACGTTCGGCAGTATCGGTAGAGGGAGAAGACTAGCGCAACACCACTTCAATGGAGATTTTGTGCAGATTGGCGGAGATGGAAAAGTGTATGTCCCTTACACCAATGTTTCATATTGGGGTTACAAGGCTAACACAATTACTTAAATGCGGTTGCTTCTATTGATGTTCATATTCTCAGCATTTTCATTACTTCTGAGCTTAGAATTAAGTTAGGCCTTGTTGCTTTTTGTACTTCTTTTTTGATTTGTTTTAACTTTAATAGTTAGAGGTAAGGATAGGTTATTTTTTACCTTTTTCTATTAATTTATCTTCTTTCCACAACCCAGCGGCAATGATCTCTCCATCCTCACCATAGAAAGTCCCCTGTCCATTTCTCCGATCGTTTTTCCATTCACCAATATATTTTTCTCCACTCGGCCAATAATACGTTCCTTCTCCACTTCTAATATCGTAAGAATAACTTCCAACATATTGCTCACCATCCGGCCAGTGAAAACTACCTTCTCCATGCTTCATATTGTTCTTCCAGTAGCCCTCATAGCGACTTCCAGTACTAAAAAGTCCAACACCTTTGCCACTTGCCTTTCCGTCTTTTACCTGTCCTACATAGTGAATAATAGTCCCCTTTTCATTTTTAAAGGATAGATACTCACCAAATGACTTGGTTTTCATTTGCTGCTTGAGACTCTCTATTTGATATTGAGCTTTCTCCAGCGCAAAAAGCAATGAATCTTTCATTCTCACATCCTCTATCTCTCTATTAACAATAAGCCTAACGGTATCCTGCGAGGTTTTAAGAGAGTCACGTGAAAGCAACTGTTTATTAATCATTTCAAATCTATTGAGAACCTCTATTCTACGCTTGATGGCATCCATGCAACAGCTATCTGAGGTTTGCATCATGTCATTGTACCGACCAAAAGCATCTGGTATTCTTCCTGTTAAGACTATTGAGTCAATTTTCGAAAGTGCTATGTATGTCTGAAGTTCATTTATATTTTCGGTCACCGCTTTCTGTGACTCCTTTAAATCAGAGGTCAGGCTGGAAACATGCGCGATATAAAGTATGACCAGTATTATCACAACCAGCCAAACTATATATCTATTTGATATTTTTAAGTCTTTTTTCATGGTCTTAATCAATCACCTAGGTGAATGGAAGGGAGCTTGTTTCGTACCTTTCTAAGGTCAGGAGAAAAATAAAGATGAAGCCTCGGGGTCCACTTTTGTTTATAAAAATCACCATCTGCAAGTTCTTGCCCAATCGAATACATAATTCCGGCGGCAACAGTGACGCGAGGTGTCAAAATATATCCAAAAGAGGCATGCAACCTCAAGTCTTCCATAGGGCTATCTATCACCGGCTTTCCACTTTGCATGATCAATTCAGCTTCAGGACCTATATAAAAAGTTTGTGGAGACAGCTTAGGACTACCGATCGGGATCTTTACCCGCAACATATACCTCCATCTATTTCTAAAAATAAATTCACTATCGTCCTGGAACCCTTTAGACCATCGGTGTTCTATCCTAATTCTATGATACACCACGACACTAGCTAGCGGCATCGCAAATTGATATTCATGCCAAATCCGCCACTCTGGCACCATGTTGTTATCAACGGGCTCGTCACTTGTGTTGAAATTTAGCCTAAGTACTCCGCCAACACTCATGTTAAATTCTTTAGAAAATAAATAACTGATGGCATGGCGATTGTAAAGTTGAGCTACTTGTCCAACAAACGGTGTATTGCCCGTTTCCTGAAATCGAAAATGAGTCTGCGCGACCCAGAATAGTCTTTTTGTGAGTCTGAGGTTGCCATAGGTATTGATCCAAAGAAGCGTTAATGGTTCCTCTAGCTGAGAGGAAGTGGGCCTTGTTGGTGTTTCTTGAGCATGAATGTGTACTATCGAACTAACGAACAACAACCCGACGATGTAATAAGTCAGAGGAGTGTTCATTGGTTGGTGTTCATTGGTTGGATTCCTAATAATTGCTTTAGTTCCGCAGGATCATTTTTGCTCCTCAGTTTGCGTTCCAGTCTAGAGGTTTCTTCGTTAATTAACTGCATCATCCGTTCGTTTGTGTCTTCGATAAGCTGTTTCAGTGTAAGGCTATTTCCGCAATTCAGATCGGTACTTACCTGTTTTAAATAGGCTGGAATGAGAATATCGCGATAGGCAAATGTGATCCTTTTTTTCACTTCTTCATCCATAAGCGTAGCTGTAAATGGATTCCATATCCGATCTGTGTAAAGATCCTGGATTTCTCTGCGTTTGGAAGGAACCTCAGCGACCGTATGCGCCAAGCCTATCATATCATTAAAACACTCAATTAATCGTTTTGCAGTATCAATCTTCATCAAAAAATCCGTCATTTCAGAATAATGTCGCAGGTTATCAGTCATCACAGACTGAATATTCTCAATTGATATTCTAGTATCATTCTGAGCTAGTGCAAGGGAATCTGTAATGGTGCGGAGGCTATCGGCAGACGTAACCAAGATTTTTTCCAGTGCTTCCAATTCTACTTTTCGCTCTTGTTTGGTCAATCTCTCTTCTAATGAGTTTTTCATAGAGTCAATCGCTTTTGATGCGGCTTGGGTTATCTCCAAAAACCCATTTATTCCACTTCCTGCAAAATCTTTGTTGGCCAGTTCTGCAAAAACATAGTTGGTTTCATCGCCATTTTCTAAAGCAACATCTACCTCGTAGAGGCTCTTAGAAGTACTAAGTTCAACAAGCTTGTTTTCCCTTTTCAGTAAATTCAAGATACTGTCTGAATGAAAGACAAGTAAGGCGCGTACAGGTGATAAGTAATCCTTTCTGATGGCTTTTGTAGTAGAAATTAAAGAGGAAACTTCAGGATTTGTCAATTTAAGTATTTGAAGTTGGGTATTCTCACTTATCTCATTTCCAACCTTATCTATGTCTTCTATTAGCTTTTCAAGTTGCGCCAATTGTTTTTTTTCTTCTTTATTTAAAGGCCAGAATTCAACTTTTACTTTGAAGTTGGGCATGAATGATGAACTCCCCAGCTTTGTAAGGATACTATCTATTTTTTGATAATAAGCTACATTTTCATTTAATAAGTTGTTTATTCTACTTGTCAGTTTTGAAGAAGAATCCGTTTCCAGCTGTCTCCGAACCGCTAACATCTTGGTGTAGCGATCGTCCAATAACACGATCGCTTCTTTGGTTAAAGAATCGCTAAATACTTTTAGGGTATCGTTTTTCTGATCACCTGTGATAATTACTTCTTTGAGAATTCCCTCTTCAAAAGACCACCGTTCTTTTAGGCCATCCAATTCATCTACATACAGGTCCCAAAAGTCATGGGCTAATCCATCCCTTAGGAAACGGCCGAGTAAGGTCTCATTTTGATTCTGCATTTTAAAGCTTCTTTGTGGTATACCGGACTCATATACTATTTCACTCATGAATGTGGTATCTTGTACCTTGGAGCTGTCAAGCCGTTCTACAATATGGGTCCAAGCCCCCATTGCCCTTCCGTTTTGAAAGTCTCCCGTGGCTGTATGTTTTTTTCCTTTAACCTGAATCATATACTGATTTCCAGTTAGCTCGGACCTCCCATCGCTCTTAAAGTCACCAAATTCAAACAGCCAGTTTTGTTGAGCCATGCCCTTTTGAAAGAAACCCTCGATTTTAAAATAATCATCGCCCTGGGATGAGAGCAACGCCTCAATATCCGATTGGCTTAGCAGGAAAGCACCATCATAGATTGTATCCTCTGAATCGATATAATAATACAACTCCGCTTCACCTCTATAATCCAGAAAGTTGTAAGGTCCGTTATAGTATTTTTTGACTTGACCCGAAATAAGACATGGTAATCCTTGGAAACTTATGAAAGCAAGATAAAAAAGGTACGTTAAGGGTTTTTGAAAAACCATGCCTCAAATAAACAAAAACAATTAGATAATTCTGAATAGTTAACCTAAAGGGCACTTCTAAAAAACCACTTTCAATTTTTGAGATGCTCTTTTTTCCTGATACTTCGTTATCAAAATACTTATTTAACGCGGCTAAACCCCGAG
>JBCCLN010000325.1:0-4077 GCA_039026865.1 Bacteroidota bacterium
CCTTTGCAAAACTGGATTTTTGGCTCAAATCGAGGCTTTCAGAATTTCAAAAACGTAGTTTACTGGTCGTAAATGAGGCTTTTGAAATTTTGAGTAACGAAGAGTTGGGCCAAAAGGCGAGTTTTTCAAAGGATTCTAATACAGCAATCTTATCTTAAACCAAAACCATATTAAGGATAATAAAATAAACCAAGCCAAAAGGCTTCTAAATACCTGCCAGGAAATGTGCGCTGGAACGACACATTCCCATTAAAGCAGGTTCGCCCACCAACCTAGTGTATGGTGGACTACAATTAAAAAAATCGATAACACAAAATAAGAAAAAATGAAATTTCTCAATCTAAATCAAATAATAAAAATAAACAGCTCATGGACATGGGTATCCATACTACTAATCGGGGTAATCTCACTTGGAATTTATTCCTGTGATAATGACGATGAAAATGACCTACCTCCTGATTCAGTGGAAGTAGAATCGGCTTGGGTGACAGGGTATCGTATTTCTACCCCTCAAGGCAGGGTGTGGTATCTTCGTGCTGATGAAGAGGTTCCAGAAAATTTTGATGATGATGATGCTACAATCGAGTTAGGATTTAATAAACCTGTATATTCCTTTGGTGAAAATCCGTATGTCTGGGATGGTGACGCAAAAACGATGACCAAGTGGCAAGTAGATAGAACAGATCTAACGCTGTCTCCAATCGCAATTATGAGTTTGGCCGTTACGGGGTATCAGGGGCTTGGCGCATATCCAGCTTTTATATCGGAAACTCAAGCTTTTTTAACAAATCTGACAGAAGGTCTCATTGTCGAGTGGAACCCGAGTGATATGACTATCACAGAAGTTCATGAAGTTGAACCATTAGTCTCAATACACGAAGGTGCTTTCGTTAATGAATTTTTTAATTATGTGAAAGATAACAAGATCTTCATGCCTATTGGTCAAGATGGCCCTCCAACTTGTTGTGAAATAAACACAGCAGATATGGGAGCCTTGGTCGCGGTATTCGATGTTAACACAAAAACACTAGAGTATGTCAAAGACGATAGATTGATGTCTAGCGTCTTTAGGTTTGTGACTGACGAAAATGGTTCGTTTTATGTTCAACCAATTGATGAAAATAGTTGGATCACAGAATATTTTGATTTTGACCCTAGTCAAGCACCTTCGCCTCATACCGTTCTAAAATTCAACGATGACGGCACATATGACGCTAATTTTCTATTAGATCTAGATCAAGTACTGGATATTGAAGTGTATTCCGAGGCTGTACTTGTTTTCGACAACAAGCTAGTCCTTAATTATTATGATTCCAACGATGGTCAGCTTGCACCATCTTACGAAGATAGTAGGGACTTATTTGACCAGGTTTCCGCCAGAACGGTAGCTGTGGATTTAAACACCGGAGAGGTAACTGAATTTACAGCGTTGAGCAAATATGATTTCGTGATATTATACAACAGAATTGATGGCGTGAATTATTACATCGCCTTCAGTTCCGAAGTTACAGCATTCGATACCTCTTATATTCTTCGTCAAAACGCCATTGACAGTTACACCGAACTTGGAGCTTATAGTAATGCTGCAGCACAATGGGTAGGTAAGCTTTGGTAGTAACTTCCTTCTCGCAGCTCCTAGTGAGATGTTTGAACCAGTGAGTGAAGAAAAGCGATAAAAACTATCTAATCTACAAACAAACTGAGGACAAAACTCATAAAGAAACACGTTGCGAATGGCAAGATGCTAGTTTCACCCATTTTAGCCTATGCAGCGGAATTAAAATAAGAAGAAACTAAGTTCGTAGAATTACACAATTTGGATCTTTAAAGCGTTATTCTTTTAATTATTTATTTGTTTGTTGTCATACTATAGATTAGTAGGTCTAAATCGGCAATCATTTTGGTTGCCGATTTTGCTTATATCAATATGGTGTTGCAATCTCACGATCTATAGAATCCTTTGCAAAACTGGATTTTTGGTTCAAATCGAGGCTCTCAGAATTTCAAAAACGTAGTTTACTGATCGTAATGAGACCCTATTGGTCACCTAAAATGCTATTTATCACTAGTCCTAGTGATTGTATATATGATCCCTTTCTTGGATTTTTGAGAAACGCTTAGGAAGATTCTAAAATGTTTGGTAGAATCTAATAAAAGTTAGTCATGACTATTTTCAGGAAATTAACGTTTGACATTAGAACAGTTGCAGGATTCACACTTTTATACAAAACCTATTTGGATTACATCTTTGATATTTGTTATAGCTATCTTGGAGATGAAGAAATTAGTAAGAATATTACCGCTGATATTTTTGCCTCAATATGGGATCGCCGAGATGCGTTGCATCAAGAAGGGTTAAAGAAAGGCTCATGGAAAAATTATCTTGCCAGAGCGGCAAAGAACAAGATAGTGGATCATTTAAGAAGCAAAGAACAATCAAAACGATATCTGGCAACTTCTCTTGAAGATTTACCCTGGTATGAAAACACTACCGATCAAAAGGTAGACCATGAAGAGTTGGTGCAACAAATAAATTGGGCTATCAACCAATTACCAACTAAATGTCAGCAGGTTTTTAGACTCAGTCGCGAAGCTAATCTATCAAATAAGGAAATTGCTGAAAGGCTTGGTATAAGCGACCACGCGGTTAAAAGGCACATTGAGATTGCTCTTAAAAAGCTAAGAGCCCATCTTGATGAGTATAATATTCCAAAACGAGCAGCTGGCATCTAGATTCCTCTCAGTAAAAAAATCGGCAAAGCGTGATGGATTTATTCATTGATCCTTAGGTCAATTATACCATTGTAATTTTTGCCAAAATACTCTTTATCAGATAGTTAAATCCGATAAAAATCCAATTAGTCTGATAAAATCGATTGAAAGAAAAGCATACTCTTTTAACCCGCATTATTCACCACAAATAATGGCGAGTTGATTCAAGTAATTGATTTACAGCAGTTTAATATTCATAATGAATGATTTTTGATTCCTCAAATTTGGGGAACGATTTTGTCCTCTCATTCGAAATCAATTGCCTCATATTCAACGTGTTACATCATCTCAATGAATAACACCCGGATTTTTCGGGTTAATGAAGCACTTTGCCAAACACAGGCTATGAAGTTTATGCTCCTAACATCGCACGGCGCAAGGCCAAAATGTCAGCATTAATTGTCTAACTTGCCTTGCAACTCCAAAACCGAACTTAATTATGACCCGAATATATATTCTTATCGTTGTAGTTATTGGAATTCACTATCATTCCATGGCTCAGAATACCACAAATACCCGACTGATGCATACTCCAGCCATTAGTGCTGAAAATATTGCGTTTGTTTATGCAGAAGATCTTTGGATTGCCAACAAAGATGGGTCTAATACCAGGCGATTGACCATAGACGAAGGTGTGGAATCGACCCCTGTTTTTTCTCCGGACGGATCCATGATTGCCTTCAGTGCAGAATACGACGGAAACCGGGATGTTTTTATCGTTCCCACGGCAGGAGGTGTTCCAAAACGTTTGACGTGGCATCCATCATGGGACATTGTTTTGGATTTTACACCAGATGGACAATCGGTACTCTTCAGTTCTCCCCGAACCACCTTTACTAGTCGCTATTCCAAATTATATACCGTGAGCATCAATGGCGCCCAGCCAGTAGAACTTCCAATACCAACAGGATTCAAAGGTACGTATTCTCCCGATGGAAAATACCTGGCCTACGTTCCAAACAGAGAAGTATTTAATCAATGGAAACACTACCGGGGAGGTACACTAGGTCGCATTTGGATTATGGATTTATCTACTAATGAGGTGACAGAAATTCCTAAGCCTGAAGGTTTAAGCAATGAAGCAGACCCTGAATGGGTGGGAAATAAAGTGTACTTCAGGAGTGATCGCGACGGAGAGTTTAATCTTTATTCTTATGATGTGACTACGCAGGAAATCCAACAGCATACCAATAATACAGATTTTGGAGTACTGAGTTTAAATGCAAACGGAGATGATTTAATTTACGAATATTCGGGCTACTTGTACAGGCATTATCCTCAATCAGGATCCAATGAAAAAATCAC
>JBCCLN010000326.1:0-4066 GCA_039026865.1 Bacteroidota bacterium
ATTGTTTTTCCATTCGTTACTATTCAGCTGCCTGTATAAAATATTATTTTAAAAATGAATTTGATTATCATTGAAATAATCAACTAAGAAAATGATTTTCATAAAATAATATATTGTTCAGTTTTAAGTAAATTAGACAATTTTAATAAAATCCAATTTCCAAATATTTGATAAACAATCTATTAAGTAGCTGAATAGTAACTTCCATTCAATCTTAGGTTCTACCGCTCTCATATATAGCACTGTTTACATTGCTCCGCCACGTTTTTACCAAGGGGTCAATATCTGCCGGAATAACAGGTAAATTTAGCTCAAAAAACCACTTTCTCTGATTTCCAAATACTGAAATCAGGGGGTCTGCTTGGAACGGAATATCCATAAACTGCTCTTTATTGATCGTTTCCTTTTTATCTGTTTTCAAAGCAGCCATTTTTGCTCGTTTATAATAGTGATGAAGGAAGCAATTGAAAAAAGAAATGTATCCCATAATATACTGAGAGAAGTTAGGCAGGCAGTAAGATTAAAAGCAAAATCTTTGGGAGATCAAAGCAAACAAATTTATGCTCAAGAATTTATCAGAACGATCTTTGAAACATTCATCGGTAATTATAAGCACACCTATTCAGTAGCAGATGAACTCACCGAAACAATAGGTGATAAAATTAAGCACTTACCCTTTGATCTGGCAGTTTACACGATCAGCACTTCTTACACCACATTATTGCCTTCCAATTATCGATCGCGTCTAGGAATTTTTTATACGCCTCCTGTTCTGGTAAAACGTATCCTTGACGTGATCGAAGATAAGATCGATGGGAGCTTAATGGAACAGAAGATCATCGATCCTTCCTGTGGTGGCGGTGCATTCCTTGTGCCTATTTTGCATCGTATTCTTCGCAATCATAATCTCGATCATGATGAAATTCAATACTTTCTAACCTATAACCTTCGTGGTATAGATAAAGATCCCTTTGGTGCATGGTTGACAGAGCAATTCCTGGAATACTTACTAGGGATGTATTTTCCTGAACATACTTTCAATCTCGAAGGAATCATTGCATGTCAGGATAGCCTTGGAATTGATGCGAAACAATTTGAGACTTTTGATCTGGTCATTGGAAATCCTCCTTATGGAAAAGTGAGTCTCTCAGATTCCGTGCGGAAGAAATGGAAAAAAAGTATTTATGGACATGCAAATTATTACGGGTTGTTTTCCCATTTAGGGACAAAACTTCTAAAAGAAGATGGTATAATGGCCTATGTAATGCCTGCTAGTTTTTTAGGGGGTAAGTACTTTAAGAACCTACGTTATCTTTTTTTAAATACATGTCCCCCTCTAGCGGCTGATTTTGTCAAACAGCGAGATGGTGTTTTTCCTGATGTCTTACAAGAAGTGTCTTTGATGTACTTCAAAAAAAACGCAGTTCCCAGACCAGATATTGATGTAAACTTTATTGATGCATGTAAACTCGAAGAACTACAAATTACACCAGGGGGGACTTATCTTATTTCATCCACTGATGATGCACCATGGATCATTCCACGTAATATTGATCAACTCGCTGCATTGGTAGGATTGGATCGTTTAACTCTTAGATTAAAGGACTTAGGTTACAAAGTTTCAACAGGGCCACTGGTCTGGAATCGCCATAAAGACCAGCTATCGAAACGAAAGGGAAGACATAGCACACTCATTGTTTGGGCCGAAAGCATTAGCCCGAAAAATAATGGAGTGTTTAAACATCGTTGCGAAGGGAGAAACCATTTACCATACTACACATCCATAAAATCCAATGATCCGAACTTGGTACATCAACCTTGTATCCTTATCCAGCGTACCACTTCCATAGAGCAAGAGAGACGGCTCGTTCTAGGAATTATGGATCGGGATTTTTTGGCTAAATATCCAAAAGGGGTAGCAGTAGAGAATCATTTAAATATGGTTATTCCGATCAAAGGAAGAACACCTCTTGTGCGACTAACAACCATTGCTTATTTACTCAACACAAAAATCATTGATAACGTCTTTAGATGTATCAATGGATCTACTGCTGTCTCTTCTTTCGAATTATCATCGATACCATTTCCAGATCTCAACAGTATGATAGCGCTTGATCATCTCATCAAAGCGGAACAATTTGCCAAGGCCAATCAATTAATAGAGCGACTATATTTATGATTGATCCGTTGATATCCGTTGATGAAATAAGGGATCGGCTTAATAAGATATTTCCAGAAGGTATTCCTGATCGTCAGTATTTTGTAAGAGACTTAGCTGCAAGAACTATCTTCGTTTTCCTGTATACCAATGCGATAGAAGGGCAAGATATTTGGTTAGCTCCTAAGCACGTAATCAGAATGTCAGATAAGCAGGCCCATAAATTAGGTGCCTTAGAACGCCTACAATACTACAAAAACTGCAGAACCCCTGGCTATGAAACAGTTGGTACCCCTTGGTATAAGGAAAATACACGTGAACCTATTCGAGATGAAACCATTAATGGTCTGATCAATCTCGGTGTAGTAATTGTCAAGCCTAATGTGCCAACAACAAGCTCTAAAGGAAGGTATTGTCTTACCACTGATTTTTCGGCGTTATTCGAGGCTTCTTCCTTTTCTAAGGACATTCAAGAATGGCAAGAAAAATATTTTTCTGCTTCTCACCTAGCGAGTATTAAAGTCCTAAGACGTATGTCTTCTATGGACGATGTTATCATTGAGCTTCCAGATAAAACGACACGGAAAATGGAACCAGGTCCAAGTTCTGTTCTCACTAAAGAAGTTATTGAGAAGTTTATACCTACTCATCTTAGAAATGCTGGTGTACTATGGATAAGTTCCAGTGGCAATAAGGTGATCCAAGAAGATGATGAATTGATGAAATCCATCGGATTACCTATAGATCAAAAAACATTGCTACCCGATATTGTTCTTGTGGACCAGCGTAACACACTCCTGCTGATCTTTGTTGAAGTGATTGCATCTGATGGCCCCATTACAGAGCAGCGCAAAAAGGCTATATTAGAATTGTGTACTAATGCCGGATTCTCTAAGAATCAAGTTTTATTGATTAATGCATTTAAAGAGCGAAACGATACTTCTTTAAAGAAACGTTTCTCTGCGCTTGCTACAGATAGTCTGGTCTGGTGTGCTAGTGAACCCGAACTCCTTATATGGATAGGTAAAGATCAAGAACAACCTTTTAAGATTTAGCAAAAATTGATTATTCATTAAAATAATCAGTATCACTTTAAAAGAGAAATCGACGAAAATTAAATATTGGCTATCCACCAGATAAATTAGTCAATCCTTGTTTTCATAAATATTTGGGAACAACCTTTTTTGAAAAAAACCGATGTTTAATGAATAGGCACAAGGATCTTTTGATCCTTGTGCCATATCCAATAGCTCTGCTAGCCTACTCGTTCAATATCATCTAAACGAAAATAACTAGAAATATTCTGATTATTCACACTTCTACAGAACACCCATTCCCCTTCGATCCAATTGACGACCCAATTGATACATGAGCCGGGATCGGCTAAAGGTCTAACCCTATCGCCAATCATTAAAAATGAAGAATCATACATAATATAGGAGTATAGGATTGAAAATCAATTGGAGTTAATGAAATCTTAAAAAAAAGAACATTTACTTCCATTTCATTGAAAGCCCATGCTCCGACTGTCATTGTTTGGCATACATTTTCAGGAGCTACATACTAGCTAACCCGAAAATTCGGGTGTTATTCATTGAGATGATGTGACACGTTGAATAGGAGGTAATTGATTTCGAATGAAATGACAAAATCATTCCTCAAATTTGAGGAATCCAATAAAAAAGGCTGAAAAGAGTGATTTTTCACTGACATTCCGGCAGATATTGACCCCCTTATTAAGACAGTAGATTAATGTACCGGAGCATATTGACCTCTTTGGTTAAAGAATCCGGAGCATGTTGACCCCCTAAAATGCTGGTTTTGGTTTTTTCGCGATCACTTAAATCGCAAGTACTCTAATGGCAGGAAAACCAAAACCAATGAGCCAGATCAAACAATTAATACTAC
>JBCCLN010000327.1:0-4042 GCA_039026865.1 Bacteroidota bacterium
TCGGGTCAGGCAGGTAGTGGTTATTTTCCATCAGGGAGTACGTACACGAGACCTAATTTACCATTCTTGCAATCAGTAGGTCCGCGTATCCTAAATGCAGGTTTTGGTGATTATCTTTTACCAACAGAAAAACATTATAATGGTAGTTTAGGATTAGTAGGAGTCGCGATAGGTGGTTACAATAAAATTCCTAATGACATTAAAAGAAAATATGCTTATAAACTATCAAAAACTATAGGAGCAAAGTCTGGGAAGATTTTCCAAGGTACAAAAGCATTTGTTAATAATACTACCCAAAGGGTTGATCAGAATCAGGCACTGTGACATCCTTAGTTCTACCAACAAAGAGCTACTCTTAGACCCCATCAGGGAACAAACGGGTGAAGTGGTGCTTTCCATTGAAAGAAAACCACTACAGCATAGCATCTGCCCCGCATGCCAAAAAGGACCTCTCAAAACCATCTGCACTTTTGATCGAAGAGGGCCACCGGAACATTGGCGTGACCAACCCTGAGACTAACCTATTTTTTCAACGGCTGTGGACGTAGCAGAGGAACTACACCCTATTCAAAGTAGAAAACCAATATTACAGGGATCAGTGCCTTGAAAATCGCCAAAACTATCAAAGCCAAGCGACAGATCTTTGAATAAGCATGAAAATTGACATGCCAATTACTAACAGCAAGCCAACTAAAGGCTCACTGGCCAGTTCAAAACTACCTCAATCCCCATAGGTATTACCTTCGATTCGCCCCCGCGCAGGGTCGTTCAACTAGGCATTCATGGTGGGCCTTACAGGCCACACGAATGCTTAGTTGTTATATGCTTTATTCTACACCCAGTTCTACGAAAATCGGCAAGTGGTCAGATCCTATATCATTGCCAATTTCCCTTGATTTTACCGAAATTCCTTCAGTTACTAAGCAGTGGTCTAGTGTTGTTCTAGCTAAGTTAAACCAGGTTGGCCAAGTCGTAAGTTGACCGAATCCTTTTCTTGTGTCAATAAGTCGAGCAGTTGAAGCAAGGTTTTTAAAATGAGTTGAAAAGGAAGATGTGTTAAGGTCTCCAATTAAAATAACTTCGCTATTCAGTTCGGCTATGTAACTACCAAGTTCAGACAATTGCATGTTTCGATATTCGAAGTAATCAGATCTAACGGGAGGTAGAGGATGTGTGGCGATCAACCTTATCTTTCTTTGCCCTATTTCAATATCTCCTTGAATCGAAGGAACTTCTGCATCACCGACTAGCAGTTCTTTCAGTTCAGAGACTTTCAGTTTGCTGTAGACTGCTATTCCAAAGTTGTCTGCTCTCGGTATGGTCAAGCGAAATTTATAGTCATTCAGTTTTGGTTCTAGCATCAATTGCCAAAGAGTGTTGAACTCTTGCAGGACAATCAGCTCTGGATTTTTTTGTTTTATATAGTTCTCAACATCCTCAAATTGATCGTTTGAACTTAGTAAGTTGATACAAACAATTTTAGTTGTTTGAGTTAAGCTTTTGTCTTTGTTCCCTCCTAAATAGAGAGGTGTTATTTCAATTATCAGAGCAATTATGAATGGGATGAAGATTAGAGAGAGTTTCCTTCGAATGAAGAAAATTATGATCGTTCCCGTTGTTATAATCAGAAGATACTGCCATTTAAAATGACTGAATAAATCTGTGATCCAGTTAGTTCGACCGAAGTAGCCCAAAATGTTGAAAAGAGCAGTTACGGCTACAACAAGAACCAGAACGTAAAAAAGGAATTTCTTCATGAAGATTACGCAAACCCACTTACTGCATATAACGTTAATATAAAATGAGTATGCATACTAATTTCTGGAGCTACTTGTGTTTCTATTTTGCAAATAAACTTCCACGTTGCTCAGTTTGTATATTCATTTTCAGCGTTTGTTGGCAGTAGCTATTCTATTTCAACAATTTGGATTAAACTATAGTTACTCAAGATTGCTTATTCGGAAAGTACGAATTGCCACGATATACCATATTTGTCTTCACACCATCCGAATTTCTTGCCAAATCCGTAATCTCCTTCGCCTCCGTAGTTGTCAAAAGGAACCATTATCTGACCACCATTAGAAGAAAGCTTTTCGAAAAGCGTTTGTATAACATCATTGGAATTATCACTTATAAAAATTGAAACAGCAGGAGTAAATGACCAAGCATGAGTATAATTACTTTCAGAAACCATGTAATCGGTCCCATTTAATGTAAATACTCCATATTTAATAAGCTCAGGTGTACCACCTGCCTCTCCTTCAGAGTATCTTTTTATGCTTTTAATTTCAGAATTCAGAAAGAGAGATGTATAGAGATTTATAGCTTCTTCAGCCTTTCCGCATTGATCACCTACGAATGTTAGGAATGTTGTTATATTCATCTTTTTGCTATTTAATCCACAGTTTTATTTAATCACTGTCAATGCCTAGCTAGCTCCTGGATGTCCACTACTAGCTCCTGGAGATAAAAGTAACGAACCTGACCTACATGCACAATGCTATCTACAAAGTACTGCGGTTAACCAAGATATCCACCAGAGCTGAGACATTCGGCAGAGAGCTGAAAAATGCAGAAGGGACAGTGAAGCGGGACAGTAGTAGATGAGTGGCTTGATGCTACGCTCTGCCGTGATAGCGGCTAACATTTGTGGGCTAGTGTGAAGATTTTTTAATAAACGAGTTAATATTATTTTTATCCTAATGGCAAGAAAAGGAAGAAAATTGATCTTAAGTCCAGAAGATGAAAAAACACTCATTGCTACTTCGAGGGCGCATTGTATAGGTCATAAAAGCGTGACAACTGGCCAAACAAATCATCCAAAACGTAGACACACTTACAACAAAGAAAGAGCTAAACTTTTTTGAATGGACTTATAATGGGAACAAAATATAGTTCGATAAATAACAAATCTTCACACTAAGCACTTGTTGACGCTGCGCTTATTAGCAGGCATAATGATCGTTGAAAGTTGAGAATACGATGGCCTTAAGTTCAGAGTTAGTGTCCAAAATAAACCTGATATATGTTCTTCTTGTAAAGCAGATAATGGTTTAATTGTTCACTACTCATCCTCCGATCAAATCCTAGACTGCCATTCTTGTAAAGAAATATTTAAATGACCAAAAAACCCAGTAGGGAAGTGCAATACCGAAAGTAATGATAGATAGAAACAACAGTCCCAGTGACATGATGAAATATTCACCGAAACCACCTGTGAAATTGACTTTCTTCCCTTCAATTTCCAGTTTAGTAAAAAAATATTTGTATGACCAGTATACCCAGTATGGTAGCGCAAGACCAAAGGTTATTGCTGATAGAACAAGTAGACCCAGAGACATGATAAAATATTCTCCGAATCCTCCAGTGAATTTGATTTGTTTGTTCATTGTTTCGTTATATAAAAATTAATTTACCTGCTTTCAGTTTAGGTCTGATTCAGTACGTTAAACTCATTATTTAAAATACCCGTAACTCACAGATATGGCACGTTGACTTATACCTCAACTGATTTTAAACAATTTATCTAATCTGCCGGTACATCCAAAGTATAAAACTGGCACTTCGACATATAGATAAAAAATTCCTACGAATAGAAGAAGGTAAAAGCTATTCCAGGTTTTTGGCCCCAAACAAGCAGGATACTGCGCAGATTCTTTACGACTGCCAAGTAAGGCTATACGTTACGTTGTTTGCACCTTTTCGATTTTTTTCCGATTAGCTTTCATTTTTTTGAGCAATACGGTTTAGATACACACTTTCCCCAATTAATGGCATGCATTAAAGCTATTTCTTACTACGACTGGGATAAACTGGTCTGGCAGGGTATGTGGAAGGATTATTTTTGAGTTCTTCCAGGATCACTTCAATAGCCTTTTCAAGTTGTGGGTCTTTTCCTTGCATCACTTCTTTCGGCCATTGCTCTATTTCAATATCAGGGGCTACCCCTTCATTCTCAATACGGAAACCATCTTCATTATAATAAGCAAGATTTGGTGCAGTGACTGAACCACCATCTATAAACTCAGGATACCCCAGTACA
>JBCCLN010000328.1:0-4012 GCA_039026865.1 Bacteroidota bacterium
AATTTTCTTGGGTTGAGACTAAAAGAGGAAGGTGCAGTAAAAAGGCCTTGTTGAGCACCTCCATTTAAAACGACCTCTTGAAGAACTGTGGGCTTTTGTTCAAGTGCTATTACAAGTGACTCTGTGTTGGGGCTAACCACTATGGTCTTTTTTTTGTAGCCGAGATAGCTAAAAACCAATTCAATCGAATCTTTGCTGGGTTTCAGTCTAAAGCTACCACTCTTATCAGTGACTAGGTTTTGTGTATCTCCTTGGATGAGCACAAAAGCTAATGGAGCGTCGGTATCAGCATCCACTACCTTTCCGAGAGTTGGTACTACCTGATCGGTCGGGGCTATTAAAATGAAGTTTTGGTTGGTTGCGACCGAAAAAGGTAACCCCCTTAATAGGTCTTTGAGGAACTGCTCCGGATCATTAGCCACAATTACTTTAGAGATTTTGTAAGATCGGAGGTGTGAAGAACTATATGAAACTTTTAGATTGTAGGTTTTAATTACCTTCTTTAAAGCACTTACAGCAGGTTCGTTCTTAAAAGTAGCCTCGTATTGCTGCGCTGAAATTTCTAAAAAACTAACTGAAAATAGTAACGCAAGAGTAAAAGCCCTCATGAAACTTACTTACGAATGCCGATGATGTAAATATCATCCCCTTTCTCGAAGGTAAGTCCGACGGGTATACAAATTGACTCCAGGGTTTCCTCTAACGAGTATTGTTTAAGAAAATAACCTGAAAATTTTAAACTGTCTCCTTCCTTAATTTCAATCTTGGTATTGTATTGCCTTTCGACTTCAGCGAATACCTCAGAGACCTCTTTGTCTAAAAAATAAAACTCGCCGTTCGTCCAGTTTCCAATGTCAGCGTTCGGTTTTTTACCTTGATTATATTTCTCATTACTAAAATAGGCAAATTGTCCAGGTAAAAGCTCAATTTTATCGGGTCTTGCATTTGCCATTACGCTTACTTTTCCTGTTTTACACTCGATCTCAAATATTGAATCCCTTGAATGTACATTAAATGAAGTTCCGAGTACATTTACAGCACCTAAAGGAGTGGACACGGTGAATTTTCTCCCCTTATTTACCTCGAAGAAAGCCTCACCATCCAGAAATAGTTTGCGATCCCATACTGAATTGTAATTAATTCTAGACTGGGCATTTAAAGTAACTATGGACCCATCTGGCAGTTCGTGAACAATAATTTCACCTGACACAGTGAGGGCCTCAACGGTTTCCGTGTTTTGGTACGTATAAAAAATCGCTATCGAAGTTATTATTAACGCGAAAGTGGCCGCAACTCCAAAAACGGGCCAAAGTGAGCGGGTTTTTGATTTATGCGCTTTATCTATTTGCTTGCTGATATCAGCCCAGCTTTTTGCTTTCATTGAATCATCTACCCGAACCCTGGTGGCTTCTTCTAGGAATTCACTCATCGAGTCACCTTTAATTTTACCCGCTGAATGGTGAGATAATTGCTTTTTATATTTATCGAAATCCTCCATCAGATTTTTACTCCCAGTTCCTCTCTTACTTTTTGCAACGCAACGCCCATACGTTTTTCTACTGCTTTTATGCTTATGCCCAGTCTTTCTGCGATCTCTCTGTACTTCAATTTATCTATCCTATTCATCAAGAAAACCTCTCTAGAAGCCTCTGACATGGTTTCTATACAGCGTAGAAACTTCTCCATGAACTCCTTTTCTTCTATGATGAATAAAGGAGAATGGTCATCAATCAAAGCATTTGCACCTTGCCTGTCATGATACTTTTGCACTACCTCATGATGCTCCACATGATTGAGGATAAGGTTGCTTGCGATTTTGTAAAGAAGACCTTTTATATTTTGCTTTTCTATTTGATCACGTTTCTCCCATAGTCTGATAAAAACATCTTGAATAAGGTCTTCCGTAAATTCCGTATTTCTTGTCCTGTAAAAAATGAACCACCTGAGGCTCTCATAATACATATGATGAGCCTTTTCTAAATCCTCCTTGGTAAACGCACTTTTCTTACTCCTAAATCGCACAGGCCCCAAAGATAGATTTAAGAATAATATCTTTTCAAATCTTTACAACAGGAACATTTCAGAAAGCCCTACTTTAGCAGAAAGGAACCGTAAGCAAACCAAATTAAGATCATCATTTTTTTCGCTCGATTTATCAGAGAAACTTCTCAACGACAACAACATCCATTTTTGTGAGATGTATGTCCGGCCAAAAATCACCGTTTTTTGTGCGCATGAGCCATCTTCATATTCAATTCTTTTTAAATAGAGTCCTATTCAACTTCTTAGTTGATCACTTATTAACCTATTTATAGGCCGGTTCTAAAACCGTGAGATCATAGGTTCTAAATAATATGACGTATAAACGACAATTAAATCCCTTTTGAATAGCTTGCCGTGAACATTTTTTATTTTATGTAAGTTCTAAGTGTACCATGGGATCACTTGAATACATAGATAGTTTTACCAATTCCAATACTGCGCTGAATGAATTCAAGAGGGAAGTAGCCAGTTTTGATGTAAAAATGTCTGATGCAGAGTGGAGTCATCTTTCAGATGTTATCCAAGTTAAAACGGCCAGAAAAAAAGAAGTCATATTCAGCCAGACACAGCTTTGCCGTCATGTAATCTATTTAATGAGTGGTATCACTGCCACGATCTACTTATACGACGATAAAGAAGTGGTCACGAGATTTTTTCAGAAAGGAAATTTCAGTACAAACATCGTCAGCGCTGAATCAAAAAGTTTAGCTTCAGATATTTTGGTAGCTATCACAGACGTTGAATATCTGTTGCTTCCTTTCGACTTTTTTTTAGATAGTTTTTTTCATTCTAATACGTTTGGTCTATTTGTACGAAAAAAACTCATGGGGATGATCATCGAGAATAAAAAGAATACCACCATAAAGACCATTAATGATACCGAGATAAAGTATCAGTTCTTAGAAGAAAACTACCCGGATATCCTCAGACACACTCCGTCGAAATATATAGCCAAGTATCTTGGTGTAACGCCTGAAGGATACAGCAGGTTTTTGTCGAACCGGAGACTGTCTGAGTACAACTCCATGTAAGAGTCTTAACCCACATCAATTTTTTTCTCCTATCTGAGAAATAGATTAGCATTGATAACCTCATCAACGTGCACAATTCTAAAGGTATAACAGGAGCCGTTCTTTTGATTTTCACCATGCTGTGGTTACCACTTGGGCAGCATGATTTTCTAATAGCACATTGGATGAATATAGGTACGTATGCTGTACCGTTTATGCTTATCGGCGTATTCTTATTCAATAGTCCGGTGCGCTTTGGCACGTTACTCGAAGTTCCAAAATACACATAAAATATATTCAAGATGGAAAAGCTATTAGAGAAAAAATTTGAATGTGCTCATCCCAAGAAGGACTTCAGCTTTAAGTTGCTCAAAATGGAAGATGTTTTCCGCTTTGACCCCACCCCTGACAGAAATCCCTTCAAATCACATCGGGTCAATTTTTTTACCATGCTACTTTTGACTGAGGGGAATATGAATCATGAGGTGGATTTTACGACATATGAAATGGTTAAGGGCGACTGCTTATTCATAGCAAAAGAGCAAATCCATAAATTCGATATAAATCCCACCTATAAGGGCTATGTGTTAATTTTCACTGAGCAATTTATTCTTAAGCATTTTTCTACATCTGCGTTTTCCAAAATCAGTTTTTTATCCAACTATCATTTGAACCCTACGTTGTTTAGGGATTTTGGAGACATAGACGTTTTAATAAGTGCCTTAAAAAGAGAATTTGAGTTCAAACTTGGTAAAGTCAAAGACGATATAGTGGCGGCGATGCTTACGGTTTTTTTGCTAAAAGCACAGCTTCACGCTAGCTATGCATTAAAGTCATATAACGGCGACTATCGACAATTTATGGAATTCCAAAATCTGGTAAACTCTAAATTTATAGAAACCCGAAAGGCAAACGAGTACGCTAATTTTTTGAACACTACCTATAAACAGTTAAATGCG
>JBCCLN010000329.1:0-3985 GCA_039026865.1 Bacteroidota bacterium
AGATAAATAGGTATTACCGTTTCCGCTTTGAACAGTTAGATTTCGCATATAATTCGAGAAGAAATAGGAAAGATATTATCTTAAGGGATCATTTTTAACCCAAGCCCCAAGAACATGAAGTTTTCCCCTTCTATCCGCAGTGTGATTAGCCCAATGGTTTTTCTTTTTCTCCTACCTATTTCGGTGGAAGCTCAACCGGATAAAGCTCCCTTTGTATTTGGAGATGCCTTACCTGATGCACCTGAGTTGTCCGCAAGGGGGTCTTATGCGGTTGGTGTTCAAACCTTTGAATGGGTGAATAAAGATCAAATTGATATTCTCAATTCAAAAGAAGGATCAGCCCCCCTGTATGATCGTAACTTAACCGTAGAAGTCTGGTATCCCGCAGCGGTTGAGGGAGAAGCAGCAGGCATAGTCCGCTATGAAGAAGTGATGGGTACTTCGGGTAATCCCCAGCGACCTATTATCCCATTTACCTTTTTGGGAAGAGCTACGAGAGAGGCTAAAGCCTTGAGGGCTGAAGGCCCCTATCCGTTGGTCGTTGTTTCCCATGGATATGTGGGATCTCGTTACCTCATGACCTACCTGACGGAGAATTTGGCCTCTAAGGGCTATATCGTTGTAGCAATTGACCATGCCGAATCCACGTTTAGAGATGCAGCTGGATTTCAAAGTACCTTGCTGAATCGCGCTAAGGATATTTTGTTTGTCGTAGACGAAACTGCCAAACTAGGGGATGCCCAAAGTGAACATTTCCTAGCCGGTTTAGTCGACGCTGAGCATACGGCCATTGTGGGATATTCTATGGGAGGATATGGCGTATTAAATGTAGCAGGCGCTGCCTATAGCGAAGCTGCCATACAGTTATTTGCCGGAATAACAGGAGGAAGCCAGGCCCTGGCAAGTAGAGGAAATCAAAGCGAGGCCTATCAGAAATCCTTTGACCCCAGGATCAAGGCCGTTGTTGCCTTTGCCCCTTGGGGCATGGAGCGGGGGGTTTGGGATTCCGAAACCCTGAAAGGGTTAAAAACACCTACCTTTTTTGTAGCAGGAAGCCAGGATGATATTTCGGGGTATGAAAAAGGAATCAAGGCGATTTATGAGGGGGCGGTTAATGCCGACCGCTATCTCTTGACCTATGTGAATGCCCGACATAATGTAGCCCCCAATCCGCCTCCAGCTGAGGCCTTAGCGCCTGGCTTGCATATTGATGAATACTATCGCTATGCAGAACCTTCCTGGGACCAGCGACGCATCAACAATATCAACCAGCATTTTGTAACGGCATTTCTAGGAATCCATTTAAAAAAGAAGGACTACGGTAAGTATCTGGAATTAGCTGAGGATTCCAATGAAAAAACGTGGGAGGGCTTTGTGCCACGTTCTTCAACAGGGCTAGAATTGCTGCATGCAGCGCCTAAGGGGGAGTAAGGCTGGAAGGAAGGAATCATCATGGCTTGCTTCATAATTCCACATACTTGCCGAAAAAGTCTTTCCCTCTTTTTTTGCAGTACCAATAAACTCTTTAAAATCTTCCTCCCCCATATCCTCCCATGAACCGGCCAGTTCCAAGATTTCTTTTCTATTTTGCTCCTTTGGATTCGACTTTTCTTGCAAAGATTTAAGGAAATTATTGACTTGAGTCAAATACTTCCCAGGAACCAGGTTAAGGATATATAAAACAGATTTATATATCCCTGCCCATCTATTTTTTGTTAAAGTTCGTACATTCCTGTTTCTTCATATTGATTGAATCCGATAGTTAGGACACCCATACTCGTAAGTATTTAATACCGCTTGGCAAATATGTGTTGTTTGCCAAAGCTCTATTTTAATCTGAATCTACTCTTCTTTTCCAAACTGCATTCAATCTATCTCCATGCTTATTATACAAAGAACTTGGAGTTGGAAAGGCATCATAAAGAATGCAATTATATTCCGCGAAACTGATAAAAAGCTCATCCAATTCTGGTTTATTCTTAATGGCTTCAAGCTTAGTATCAATTTCTTTCAACTGTTTTGATTTTTTAGCAAATGAATTATGATAAGTTAAAATGTTAAATGCAAAAACTGTATTTACTAAAAGAGCTAAATATTGAGATACATTTAAACTTAATGTTACTTCATCCTCCTTAAATTCACTCAAAACATACATTCCTCCTATTATAGAGACAAAAATTAAGACGAACATTCCAATCATAATGCTTTTTACGGTCCTACTATGTAGTTCCATAAGTGAGGATGTCCAAAAAGAATTCTCTTGAATATGCTCGGAAAGAATCTCAAATTTTTCTTCCCTGTCTGAGTAATATTCAGAATCATTCTTTGGATTTTTCTTGGCATGCTCTACTACTGTTGGGTCAATTTGGGAAATTAAATAAGCTTCTTCTGCTTTGTTGTTAGCCGAAGGAAAAACTTTTCTAATTAGATCTAATTTTCTAATCCTTTCCCCAACATCGTATGCATATCTAAATTTATCCTGGTAATTATTGTCTAATAGAATTGCAAAAACAGAAACGATAAAAACGCCCCAAATAGATGCATTGTCACCCGTTAAACTAGGAGTAAATATTACAATTAAGTTGAGGATAAAAATAATTCCTTTAACCCAAAACCCTTTATTTAGATAGTTATTTGCAATTTCATACTGAGCGTACATCAGCGACGGAATATTTGGCATTTCGTTTTTAGTCATTGATCATCATAGATTGGATTAGCAAACAACTCTTTTCAAAGATTTTAAATTGTTTTTTAGAAATAAGTGCATCTTCATCCCATTCACTAATGATTGAACTTGTGTATGCTTCATAGATACATTTCATTTTTTTAGGAGAGTCTTGGCCTAGTATAAAAATAGTAATTGCTTCTTGTGTACTATGAAAATCAATTTTTCTTCTTTCGAGAAAAGAGAATATAGAATTTCTCGTAATTGTCCATAATATTTGCACGGCTGGGGTATACAACTCTTTTTCAACAAGTATCTCTATTGCATCTTTATTACTTTTTTGCTTCTCAAAGATTGTTTTATATTTCGATTCCATTTTTTTTGATACTTCTTATAAACGCAGTACTTTTTAGCTGGAAATTCATTTTGTGGATTGGGAAAAACTGAATCATAATTTTGTACTTAGAGATACAATCAACGGCAAGCTCACTTGTTATATTTACAAACTCAAATTTGTCTAATTTATCATTGACAACCACTACAAAATCTAGTTCTGAATTGAAAGCAATTTTTTTATCGGCATTTCCAATCAATATTAGCTTTTCTAAGCTGATTTTCTTTTTCAATTGATTTTTTATTTCTCTTGCCAACTCCAAGGTATTCTCCAAATCCTTTTTTTACTTTTTATTGTGGCAAATAATTATATTTACGAATAATGTATAATCATTCTATATGCAAAAATTTTGTATTGAAAGATGTTTCTGAAAAATAATGGGATTTATTGCATAATAAACCCTTTAATGCGAAGAAGTGAAATTTAACAATAGATCTTTCCATTTCAAAAGAATTTCCCCCCGATACTCACATTCAAACTAATCTTTGATTAGGTCAAATTAAAGAATTATTTCAACCTAGTTGTATCTTAGTTTTTCTTGAGTAAGAAGGGAAATTAAATCGCCGCTTAAGCCCCTTTCATCTACTTCACAAAGTACATATCCAACGCACCCTTTCCCTTTGCGCTTATCTTCCCGCGGTATTCACATTCAAACTCATCCTTTATTAGCTCATAGGTATCCGCAGATATATTGATCTTCCCCTTCTCGCCATTGGTTTCCATCCGGCTGGCGGTATTTACTGTATCTCCGAATATGTTATAAGCAAATTTTTTGGTTCCGACTACGCCTGCTGTGATTACGCCGGAATGAATGCCAATACGCACACTCCATTTGAAGTGGCTGGATTGGTTGCGTTCTTCTAAGAAGCTCAGCATCTTTTTGGCGGCAGAAATACACTTGATGGCATGCTCTGGATCTTCATCGG
>JBCCLN010000330.1:0-3982 GCA_039026865.1 Bacteroidota bacterium
ACCCCTGGGGTCTTAAAATAAAATGTCAACAGCCTGAAAGGTAATCCCTGTCCTCAGGCTTCTTTTTTGGGGTATGTTTGGCTCGTCGCTTATTTGTTATGTGTATTTCGTCATCTATTGTAAACTCTGACTTCAATCGAAGGAAAGTCCACTAGCACGAACATAGTGTATTCGTTAACCCGCATTATTCACCACAAATAGTGGCGGGTTGATTCAAGTAATTGATTTACCGTAGTTTACTATTCATACATAATAATTTTTGATTCCTCAAATTAGGGGAAAGATTTGGCATCCCATTCGAAATCAATGATCTCTTATTCAACGTGTTACCTCATCTCAATGAATAACAGTTACTATTCAGCTGCTCATGTAAAATATTATTTTAAAAAATGAAATTTGATTATCATTTTTATTGAAATAATCAACTCAGAAAATGATTTTCATAAAAAAGATATCTTTTTGCGGGCCGAAAAACCCATCTGATAGAAATGACACCCTTTGTATTCGCCTAGGAGCGATATCTATCTAAGCGCTACCTCTCTTTTTCGAAATCAATTTCCTGATTTGCGATGTATCACTGAGTGCAATCATTTATTGCTCGCTATTCTACCGTCTTCCAGAAGTATAATCTTGGATCCATATTCAGCAAATTTTTCATTGTGAGTTACCTGAATAATTGTCATTCCTTCATTATGTAGTTGTTTCAGAATATCCATTACTTCTTCTCCTTGCGAAGAGTGAAGATTTCCGGTCGGCTCATCTGCAAGCAAAAGCTGTGGTTTTCCAATAATAGCTCTTACAACTCCTACTAACTGCTGCTGACCTCCGGAAAGTTGTTCTGGAAACAAATCTCTTTTAGCCACCATAGCAAATCGGTCTAGCATTTCTGCAATCATGCTTGCTCTTTCTTTGCCCTTTATACCACGATAGATTAACGGTGTTTCAATGTTTTCGTAGACTGTAAGCTCATCTATCAAATGATAGGCTTGAAAAATAAATCCGATGTGTTCCTTGTGAATTTTCGAAATCCGCTTTTCCCTAAGTTTATGAACAGGCTCATCCATGAAAAAGTATTCTCCTTCTGATGGACGATCCAGCATTCCAATTATATTGAGGAGCGTCGATTTTCCAGAACCGGAAGGCCCCATAATGCTTACAAATTCACCTTCATTAATTTCCAAATCAATACCTTTTAAAATAAAGGTTCTTTGGTATTTGGTCTCGATGAATTTGCTAACGTCTCTTAATTGAATCATGCAGTAGAATTGAGTTTAGAAATGAAATAACAAAACGGAAAACTACCAAAGAAGATGCAATTAACAATTAAAGGGACCTATGAAGAAAAGGACGATCTTATGAGAAT
This sequence comes from Bacteroidota bacterium, assembly GCA_039026865.1. Classification (GTDB taxonomy): domain Bacteria; phylum Bacteroidota; class Bacteroidia; order Cytophagales; family Cyclobacteriaceae; genus Ekhidna. Next base: position 1,364 of record JBCCLN010000330.1, read on the forward strand.
ATATTCGCAATCCATCCACAGCTCGTTGATCTATGACTAAGCTATCTACAGCGAGATCAGTTATTGGCCCCATATTAAGTTCACCAATTTCAAGTTCATAATGATTTCCATAGTTATTATTCCTTGTAATCTAGTTGTGATAGGTTCCATTTTCAATAATACCTTCTGTTTCATTTCCAATATTATTTTGAATCTCTACGTTCTCCTCACCAAATTTTCATATGATGTCTCCTCTGGAAAAAACGAATAGCTGTACCAAGCAACCCTCCATTAACATTCGTTAAATTCCAATTGCCCAGAATGTGGGTAGTATCAAAAGCGGGATATTCGAGCAGTTGATCCCATCCTTCAAGCCTCATTGTATTTTAGCATTACGCTCCTTGGTCTATTAGTTGGAATAGTCAAAATTGAAAGATTTTTTTAATCGCTGCTTCACAATATTCATAATGTTTATGGATTAGTGATTAAAAAAAATGGCTACAAGTATTTGATCGTTCTAGCTTTCTTTTAAAATTTCAGCGGAACTTCCTGCCTATTGCATACGTGTGAATTTAATCGCCAACCTACGCAACTACTCGTGGCAGAGAGGCATTATCAGATTTATAGCACCTGAAGTTCAGTCACCCTAAGATACTACTACTAATTCTTATCAAACCGGAAATTTTTATCGTGAAATAAGGGATTTCAAAAGTTACTAAAACAGTCTTCAGTAGTTGGTAAATAAGCTATGATCATTAGCACAAAAAGATACCATGAGATTGATGCATTAAGAGTGATTGCATTGATGCTCCTAATGTTCTATCATGCATTTATCAGTTATCAAGCTTTTGCTGATTATATCTCATTTATTCAATATGATCAACTTTTAGAAGAATATTGGTTTGTTGGAGAATTGTTGAATATCTGGCGTATACCAGTCCTTTTTGTCATTTCAGGAATGGCCGTAGGATTTATGATCCAAAGAAGAACTATGAACGAGCTTATTAAGGATAGGCTCATGCGACTGGTACCGCCTCTAGTGTTCGGTTCACTTTTTATAGCACCAATTACTTTATGGTTTTATACAAAGTATCAAGGTGAAACACCCGATTACTTTCCATATCCAGCCCATCTTTGGTTTTTGGTAAACTTAATTTGCTATATTTTCATTCTCTACCCTCTACTTAGCTATGTAAAGAAAAATCCGGAGAACAACCTGATACGTGGAATGCGCAAAGTCTTCCCTCTAGGTCTCCTGATCATAATGCCTTTACCATTGATATTAGAATCCATAATAAGTCAGCCGGAATTTTTTTCCGGCTGGTTAGGCAGATTTTGGTACGGTTTAGTCTGTTATGGACTCGGTTTTCTATTTCTCAGTGTAGGAGAAAAGTTTTGGTCATCAATTAGGCAGATTTGCCATGCTGCTTTATCAATTGCTCTCCTTTTTTATCTAGCTAGGGTCAATGTTATATCAATAAGATTCCTAAGTCCAAACGAAGTAACCATGAGCATTGAATCCGGAGTGTGGATGTTAGCTTTTTTGGGCTATGGTTCTTTTTTGCTGAATAAACCTTTTAAAATATTTGGCTATCTAAACAAAGCTGTTTTTCCGGTATATATCATTCATCTTCCTGTCCAACAGATTATTGCTTATTATATTTTTCCTTGGGGTTTATCACCCGTAGCTACTCTAATCATACATGTTTCATTAACATTTACATTATGTTTTCTTCTCTATGAGTTCGTCTTTCGAAGAGTAAAATTTCTTTATCCCGTAATGGGTTTGAAAGTTGCCAAAAAGACCGACACTTCTATTAACGAAGAGAAGATGGTAAAAGAAAGAATTGGGTCTAAAATGTGTACTGCTTTCACCTATTATCTCCTTACCCCTACCATTCTGCTATATCAGATCTCTACACTTGGACCCTATTTAGATATGCTGTATTCATCGGAAGTTGGTATTGCTCCTAATCCAAATAGAGTTGCTTTACCAACAGAACCCATGGAATTTGATGGTCATTATTATCAGGTTTTTGAAAAAGATGATGGTATTCTCTGGTCAGAGGCGAAAAATCAGTGTGAAACCTTGGGTGCACATCTTGTGATAATCAATAGTCTTGAAGAGAATGAATTTCTTTCTACAATTGGAACCGGAAATGGCTTTTATCATTTAGGGGCAACTGATAGTGATAATGAAGGTGAATGGAAATGGATAGATGGAACCGCATTAGACTATGCAAATTGGTCACTTGATGAACCAAATAATTATGGCGGAGATGAAGACTATCTCAATGCATACTACAAATTATGGCCCCAATGGAATGATGCCAGTGAATCCGCGATTGGTTACGTTTGTGAATGGGATGAGAAGCCATCTGAAGACATTGATTGATAGCAAAGGAGCAGCAATGAAAAAGGCTGATGAGACCGAATTGACCTGCTGAGTAATTAAGGCATCCAATAACAATCACTAAGCTCTATCGGATAAAGAGATTATTTGCAAAGACAGTGGAGAACGGATACTTTTAATTTCTTAAATAAAGGTTAACCCGCATTATTCACCACAAATAATGTTACTATTCAGCTGCTTATATAAAATATTATTTTAAAAATGAATTTGATTATCATTATTATTGA
>JBCCLN010000331.1:0-3972 GCA_039026865.1 Bacteroidota bacterium
AAAAAAATTGAATACCTCTGCTACGACTAGAACATCCGTAAAAATACCAGATATAACCGTCGATAAATCCTTAGTAAAGTATAATAAAGAGACTTCGCTGTGGTCGTTGAACGATGAGCCTTATTCAGGTTATATGATCAGTCTTCATCAAGATAGTACGCTTAAAGAGAAAACAGGGATCTCAAATGGCAAAAAACAAAATCAATCTATGAAGTGGTATCCTGACGGACACTTGAAACAGGTTGCAAATTATCAGGAAGGAAAACTACACGGAGAAAAAAAACTGTGGTCCCCAGACACAAGCCATATCTTACTCGCTCACCTAAATTATCAGGTAGGAAAAGCACATGGAGAACAAAGGCAATGGTACCCAACCGGTGAACTTTATAAAAAATTGAATCTAAACATGGGAAGAGAAGATGGGATTCAACAGGCATTTAGAAGAAATGGTGAAATATATGCTAATTATGAAGCTAAGGAAGGGAGAATCTTTGGATTAAAAAAAGCAGCACTCTGCTATGGATTAGAAGATGAAAATATTAAGTATGAGAAATAGTATTCTTCTTTTTTTATCAATAATTATTTTGGCAGCTTGTAATGAATCGCCATCCAATAAAAGTAGAGTTGTAATGCTACCCTTTTATAATGAAGCTACTTTTTCTCCTCATTGGATCGATCCTGGTGACGACAAATTAGATACGTTTCACCATATCTCACCTTTTAAACTGATTAATCAAGACGGAAATATTATTACCGAGGAAACATTTAAAGATAAAATATATGTTGTAGATTTTTTCTTTACCGCTTGCCCGGGCATCTGCCCAAAGATGACAACTAACATGACAGTGTTGCAAGATGAATTCTTGGAAGATAATGATGTTCTGTTATTGTCCCACTCGGTAACTCCTGAAAGCGACTCTGTTCCCGTGCTGAAACAATACGCAGAAGATAAAGGTATATCATCTCAAAAATGGCATTTAGTGACTGGAACTCGACAAGAAATATACCGATTAGGAAGGAAGGATTATTTTGTTGAAGAAAGTTTGGGATTAGATAAAGAAGAAGAAGAATTTTTACATACTGAAAATTTTGTTCTAATTGACAAAGACAGACACATCAGAGGGATTTACAATGGCTTAAATAAAACATCAATCAATCATTTAATTGCTGATATAAAGACCTTAAAAAAAGAAAAATAACTGTAGCTAACATTAAAGGCTGAAAGGTCTGGTGCAACCGACCATTCAGCCTATATTGAATGAAGCGGAGCTGGTTTATGGAGCGACGAGGATATATTTTCTTTGAGATAATGGACATAGGCTTAGCCGATCAAGTTATTTTCTCGTGAGGCATTTCTGCCCTTCGAATAATAACAACCTATTCTAGCTTTTGGTGGCAGTGAGCAAAAATACCTCATGCAGGGTGATTCTGAAGTAACAAATGCCTTTGTGATTCGTCTTACCACCAAAGTCCTTAATCTCTTACTCAAAGTTATGCACCGTATTAAACAATCCTCGATTCCAGTCCTTGTGCTTGTGATCTTGACCTTCATGATTCCTGTTTGTTCTCATGCTTGTACCATTTTTCTTCTTACAGATGATGATCAAACCCTATTTTTTAGCAATGAAGATTATACTAATCCAAATACTTTCATGTGGTTTATTCCCAAGGGTGAGGGACACTATGGTTCCGCATATGTAGGATTTGATAACGGACAGGCGCAGGGAGGAATGAATTCAGAAGGGCTGGCATTTGACTGGTGGGCGGGAGCATACAATCCTTATGATTGGGATGAAAGCAAATCGAGAGCCAAGGGAAGTTCATCGATGCGGATGCTAGAATCTTGTAAGAATGTAGAGGAGGCTATCGAATTTTATAAGATACATGCTGAGCCCTCTTTTGCCAATGCGACCATTTTTATTGCAGATAAAACTGGGGCCTCTGTTATCATTGGCTCCAAAGATGGGAAATTGTTTTTTGATAAATCTACACAAAGCCGTGTACTGGGAGCAGGTACAAAGACCTTTGGTACCCTGCACGAAAAAAATCCCTCAGTCGACATGGAAAATGGTACTCAAATACTGAAGCAATGCGTAACAACAGGAACTTTTGCTACCAAGTACTCTCATATCTTTGATCTTCGTACAGGTGATATTACCCTCTACCGTTTTGAAACGGAAGAGGCCCCCGCACAACTGAACTTACATCCAGAACTTCAAAAAGGAGAGCATTTCTACAACATCCCCTCACTTAAGCAACAATTGAAGGAAGCACCTCAAGCCCTTTTGATTAATATGCGCCGTTTGGTACTTTTTGAATACGAAAAAATTCAGGATACTGTCCAAGCTAGTAAACTTCCCCTTGAATTATTGATAGACTTGTCAAATGGTACCATTGATGCTTCTCAGTACGCAGATGGATTTTGGGAGAATTTGAAAGAAGAGCAGGCTGAGATCAAGGCCAGTTTGTCATCTTTTGGTACCTTAAAATATATTGATCCAATTCAAAAAGAAAATCAAGAGAATGATACTGTCTACCATTTTGTAGCCATATACAAACATGGACGGATTCTATGGGAATTTCGTTTTGATAAGGACAGAGTCGTTCATAATCTTCAATTACGAGCTGCTGCGCTTACAGGATAATTACGTCTTACTCTCTGAGTTCTATGGTCATTAAGGTAATTCGTAACTATTTAGGTTTTTTTTGAAAATAGACTAAAAATGGTGTATTGAAAAAAACACTTGCTTAAAGTCTCTATCTAAATACAGAATAATAATCTTGGGATTTTGGCCCCAACCGGCAAGGTGTCAGGTGGTTATTAATACCGTGCGAAAAGTTAAGAATAAATTAATATCCTAGGCTAAAGCCCCTCGTTGAAAATACCTAGGAAATTTCCTCTATGTCAGGAATTATCAAATACAAAATAATGAAACTCAGAATTTCAATTGTAATGGTAACCATTCTTCTCTCGACCAGTCTATTTTTTGGACAGAATCAAGAGAAGTATTCCGAACTAGTCCGAGATGCTTGGAATCTGTATGAATCTAAAAATTATAAGCATTCTGCCGAAAAGTACAAGGAAGCATTTGACCAACTGGATGGGAAAGCATATTTAGATGATAGATATAATGCAGCCTGTTCCTACGCTTTGGCGAATGACAAAGAAAATTCATTTTACCACCTATTCTATTTGGCTGAAAACCTAAGCATTAAATACCGAAAGTTAAGCCATATTTCTACGGATAGGGACTTGAGCCTACTTCATTCTGATGAAAGATGGCACAAGCTAATCGAACGTGTGAAAGCAAATAAGGAGGCGTATGAAAAGGACTTGGATAAACCCTTAGTAGCACAACTGGACACAATCTATCAATTAGACCAAACTTACAGGCAAACAGTAAGTGAAATTGAGGGGAAGTATGGATGGGACTCTGAGGAGTTGAAAGCTCACTGGAAACTCATTCAAGAAACAGACTCGATTAACTTAGTCAAAATCAAAGAAATACTAGATAAACGAGGTTGGGTAGGGCCTAAAGTAATTGGGGACCAAGGAAACTTGACCTTGTTTTTGGTCATCCAACATGCTGACCTTGAAACGCAATTGGAGTACTTACCCATGATGCGCGAAGCTGTAAAACTTGGAAATGCAAGCGCAAACAATTTGGCGTTGTTAGAAGATAGAGTTGCTTTACGGCAAGGAAAAAGACAAATCTATGGAAGTCAAATTGGTAGGGACCCAGAAACAGGGGATTACTACGTATCGCCACTAATAGAGCCGGAAAAAGTAAATGAGAGACGAGCGGAAGTTGGCCTTGGCACAATTGAAGAGTATATTACTCATTGGGGAATCACCTGGGATGTAGAAAAACACAAGCAACAAACGAGTAAGATTGAATCCGGATCGGGAGAATAACGAATTGCTAGCATTTCCCACCGGGAGATTCAAATAATTCCAAGCCCCTTACTACA
>JBCCLN010000332.1:0-3954 GCA_039026865.1 Bacteroidota bacterium
CACTGCTAATACAAGTAAAGCTAACGATTTTATTATTCTTCTCTTCATTTTTTACCCCATAAAGTGGGGGCCTAAACATTAGCAAAATTTTAAGGTTAGGGATGTGCGGGGGAATTGGGATTTATCCCAGGTAGGGGCATTGCATGCAATGCCCCTACCTGGGTGGGACAACTCAAACGAATTACATCGTTCGCAGGCGGTTATCATCTCGTAGTTTGTCCAGCTGTTCGCGGAAGTGTTTCTGTAATCCGTCGAGTGATTCGTACTCAGTTTGAAAATGCTTGAGTTTTTTAAGTTTGTCTTGAAAGTCCCATAGGGACGTCAGGGCTTCGCGATTGCTGGCACTGGTGGAGACATTAGTTTTTTGAAAATAGGTGTAGATTAACGGTTTGCCTGTTTTTTGAAAGGTTTGGTGGGCGACGTCAAATTCTTCTTCGGTGTATTTGCCTGTTTTTGTTTTGAATAGGCTGACGAATATATCGCAGTCACGGATCGCGTTGTTATATTCATTCTGTAATCGAGATTCTGACATTGTGTCGAGGAAGTTTTCCCAGCGGACGATCTCTAAGTACAGGCCCTGTTTGCGTAAGCGGTCACTTTGTTGGCGGAAGTATAGATCGAATGCGTCGCGGTCCTCACGTAGCTCGGCTGATGATGCTAGGAAGATGCGGATAGTCTTTTCAATTATGGTGTTCTTAGATTTAGACTGCTTTAAATCTTTAGAAGCTGTTGTTTCGTCATACTCTGTAGACAGTTCGGCGCTTGCCTGCGTTAGCTATTTTTCCAGGTTCATGTCGTTCAGTAGAGCTAGCACGCTGACGTCATTTCTCAACTAGTTCACCCCCCTTAGGAATGCCTGATAGCTATCCCGTTGAAGGCTAAGTTCGATATCTCACAGGAGCGCTCTGTCTACCACGATATTCACACACCAAAATCCAGTGTAACTATGTTTAACTTAACGGTATCTATCACGCATAGAAGATAAAGACTGTGCTGTGGATGGTAGTCGTTGCATCAGAGAACACTTTCTACAACTTAAGTTAAGTTAACAAAAATTATGTACTTGTAAGGATCCGTAGCTTATGTAGAGCCCTATAGCCAAATAATATTGGATTACTTATGTATCATTAAGACAACTCATCAGTAGCCAGGATGGAAATATTTATAAGTTGGTCAGGTAACACAAGTAACCAGGTCGCTCTTGCAATTCAGGACTTCATGCCTCAAATTCTGAATGATTTTGAACCATATGTTTCAAGCTCTAGTATAGAAGCTGGTGAACAGTGGTTAGAATCAGTAAACCGACGTTTATCAGAAGCTTCTTTTGGGATAATTTGTCTCACCTCTCAAAATCAGAATTCTCCTTGGTTAATGTTTGAAGCTGGAGCACTTTCCCAAAAAATGGGAAGAAAAGGATTTGTTGTACCTCTAATTTTCGATTTAGAGAAAAGTGATATTAAGACTCCACTATCAATATTTCAAATTAAAACCTTCACAAAAGAAGACTTTTTTGAAGTCATGAAATCAGCATATGATGTAGTTCCTACCAAAAAATTGAATGAACTTAATTTTAGAAAAGCTTATGATAGATGCTGGCCTGAGTTAGAACGACAGGTCAATCAAATTTTTTCTAAATCAAAAAACAAAGCTTTTGATCCCAATAGTTATCTCACCGAGTGCAGAGCAAACTACGTTGTTACTGATATTCAAGCTAAAAATTATTCAACTGTCAATGTTGTACCTGATACTTCAAACTTATATTTTATTTTACTCACAGTAGTAGATTGCCCTTTAAGCAGAGATCATATTCGCCGAATTGCAAGCAACTATCCGAAGCTTAAAATCGAAGCCATGTATGATTTGCAAGGCAACTGGGATGTGATTGTTAAAGTTAGATGTTCGGAAAAGGCAGATGATTTTTATAAATCTGTCACTGAAGGTCTAGAAAGAGTGGGAATGATGAAGCCTGAAGGAGAGAAATATTTTAGTTTTCGAAAGCTTATAGACTTTAGAGTTCAAGCTTCAAATATCGAAGGTCTAATGATCCCGAAAGAACAGGAGACAATAAGATATACGTTACTTAGTAGTTCTAACGAATACATGCAAAATAGAGCAAGGCGCTCATTCATAATCGTTAAAACTAACATCCGAAAAAATAAAAGAAGCAGCGATGATAGACTGAGTATTCTGAAAGCAATTAAAGACAGTATTTCTGGCACATTAGGCATAAAGATTATTGAATCAGTAATTGAGAGTGATAATGAGATAGTGTTTGAACTGTTCTCAAGTTGCGCTAATTCAAGCCACATTGATTATCTTAATGCAAGTTTAGAGCCAGCATTGACAGCGTTTCGTTTTCAAAAATATACCTTGTCGTGTTATGGATACGATGAAGTTGGCTTACTTGAACAAAGCATTATAAAAAGAACAAGGGATAATTACTAATGGCACCTTTATTTTCGATATCTGAGTATAAAACTCCTTTAAATCAGATAAATCAGAATTTACACTGGTACACTTGGTCAAAACAGTATAAGGAAGAGCTTTTGATACATGCTCGTTCTCTATCTGAAATGCCAACGGTCATACGTAATATTTTTCCAAAGTCTAAGTACGGATATAGTTACGATATTGTATGTGAAGATTACATCAGTCCACAACTTGAAAATTTAGTTGAAGATATATGCAGTCAGCTTTTCAATATTGACGATGATAATCGAGCATTTTTGTTGCATGATCTGCTTTTTGATGAATTTGATAAAAACTCACTTGCTTCTCTAATAACGGTCATTTCTAATAGACTTAGAAGGAATATACTCTCTTATCATTCTCCTGTTAAAGAGCAAGTTTCAGACGTAGGCTTTCCTGTGCATGCTGATCTTTTTGGCCCCAGAGCTTTATTTATTATAATGACTAATCACCAGCTAGGTAATGGCGGTGATATTTTGCTTGTCAAGAAGACAGATGTTATTGAATCGCTATATCGAGTTACTTCAATAAGTGAATCGACTATAGAATTCGTGAAATGTTTACTAGAAAATCGCTATGATTTCGATGGCTTTGATATTTGCTTTAGGATTTTGCATGGGAATTTTTGTTGGCAAAAAGCATTTAAAGAAGAGATTCGGAAAAAGACGGTATTTGTAAGTAATCGTAATGGGTACGGTTATTTTGTTGAGGATGGTGAGTGGTTGCATGGAAGAACAAGAATTAATGGAAAAGTTAATCGTGATCGTTTCCAAAGATTAGTTTTTGATACTAAAAGAACACTTTCAAAACCATTTCATGATTTCCTTATAGATTTTCCTCACAGGGCTGACAAGCTAACAAAAGATCAACTTATTGAGGATGAACTCTACAAATCTTGGCTTGCATCAATTTAAGATTTTTGAAATAGTTGACCAACTGGCAAAAATCAGCCCTTAGAGTTATTCTTTAACCACAGTCTTAAGTTTTTGTTGATTTTCCAAACTGTTTAGTTAGCATTATTATAAGCCCGCCAGCCACCAAATTCTGTAATTTCCTTTTTCCCCTCTACTGTCAACGGTTCACCGATAACGCCTAAAACCTCTTCCCCATCGTGAAGCATCACCTTACCAATAGCCAAACCCGGTGGTTCCTGGGAAAGAATAATGCCCAGACCTGCTAGGGGCACTTGCCATACTTCAAGCGCAACGGCGACGCCCCCTGCGCTGACCTTGATCATGGCGGGATATTTGTCATCTATGGACCAGATACGGTATGCAGGTTCTGTTTTAGCTTCTCGCTCAAAGGTGGCGTTAACGTTGAGCAGGTTAGGATTGAGGGCTAGACCTCGCATCAGAGTGCCGTTGACAGCGAGCTTCATCGTTTCAGTCATAGATTGTTTAAGAGGGGATTTATTTGCAAAATGAAAATCTAAAGTCTTTCTCCCCTTTAGAAGGGGAGATGCCGTAGGCAGAGGGGTATTCGAAA
>JBCCLN010000333.1:0-3929 GCA_039026865.1 Bacteroidota bacterium
AAGTAAATTAGATAATTTTAATAAAATCTAATTTCCAAATATTTGATAATCAATCTATTAAGTAGCTGAATAGTAACGACAAACCATGAACTCAAATTAAGTACTATGTGCCCATACCGTATTCTGGTGTTTATAACGCAACAAAAAGTTATGTTTTAAGAATCCTTTGCAAAACCCGTCTTTTGGCTTAACTCTTCGTTACTTAAAAATTTCAAAAGTCTCATTTACGACCAGTAAACTACTTTTTTGAAATTCCGAAAGCCTTGATTTGAACCAAAAATCTGGTTTTGCAAAGGATCTTTTAAGTCTTACTGGACCTTTGGTAGGGGAATTGGCTTCTTCTAATGTAGTAGTGTCCTGACTTTGTCCCAGAGAAACGGAAAGCAATTTTAGTGCTGTAGCCAATCCAAACAATGAAAAAAATCATTCAATGGAAAAATTAATGTCTTCAGATGTAGTTATTCAAATTGGATTAGAAGCGTTTCTTACAAAAGAAACATTACGTAATCACTAATCAGAAAATGTAATTTGCAATGATGAAATTTTTATCAGGGAAAAAGTAATTATTAAGGTTTGCGAATTACTGGGAAAAAAGATTAAGCCTATATGGCAAATTAATATAGCGATCATATCTGCAAACTATTAAATGCTTTTAATTAATATCATTAATTTTGAATTAGTGCTGAATATTTTCAAGAAAGCCTTAATAGTCAGAAGATTTGTGGGTAATTATTGAAATGATGAATGGTTTAAAACAAATCGGAATAAAGACCTTAGTTTATTTTACGTGTCTTTTGGTCGAATACTTCTCCATAGGTCAAAGTTGTATTCAAAATTTAGATAGTGCTATCCACTTCAAATACACTAATCAACAGAAAGCCAAGTTTTATGCCAACGCCTTACTTGTTGCCTTGGATTCAGGCAGATGCCCTGAGGGAATAGGAATAGCAGCCACTTACAATAATCTAGGGCTGCTTTTGTGGGAAATTAATGAAAAATCCAGAGGCTTATATGCGCTTAAAAAAGGCATTAGTCAAGAACTTCAAACTAAAGACCTTACTCACAAAGATTTAATAGGCCCTTATTACAATCTAGCAACACTCTACCAGGAAACAAGCGAGTTCAAAGAGGCAGAGAAATACTTTAACCTTGCCGAAAAAGTAATCGACGACAACTACGCACGGGACAAAAAAGCTCGAATCACGCTGCTTTCCAAAAAAGGTTCTTACTATCGAGAAATTGGAGACTTTAACAGAAGTCTTGATTTTTTGAATCAGGCATTGACCATCAATGGCATAGGAAATACTGACTCTACCACTATTGCATTGCTTATTGAAATCGGTACTACCTACAAACATTTCGGAGATTTAAAGCAAAGTGAGAGTGAACTTTTAAAAGCTATTGAACTTGCAAAAGATACCAATGAACTGCAATACCTTATCGCTATTGATAGGCTGTCTACATTAAAAATAGAGCAAGGCGAATATTCAGACTCAGAAAACTACCTTCTTTACAACCTCAAAAGAAAAGAAGAAAAGTATTCGAATGATCCTGTCTTGGCGTTGGAAACACTGAATGGGTTAAGTATTCTCTATCAACGGTTAAATGATCTGGAAGCTTCTAGTGATTATATAAACCGGGCACTTAATATCACAAAGAATGTTCGAGGAGTTCGCTCCTTCTTGATCAACAACCTTGGCACTATTTATATGAAAAAAGGCGATCTTGATAAAGCGCTTGATTGTTTCAAAGAAAGTACTCAACACTTTGAAGAGCTATACGGTAAGATAAACCCGGACTATGCAAGTGGTCTTAGTAATTTGGCTACCGTATACAAACAACAAGGAAAATTGAGCGAAGCACTCAACCTATATACCCATGTATTAGATCTTGATGAAGTGATATATGGTGAAGAACACCAACGTTACGCTACCTCTCTTAATAATATTGCATTAATCTATTTGGAATTAGGAAATACTTCACTGGCGGGTAGGTTATTGCAACAATCCAGAGAAATAAGAAAGAAAAAATTAGGGCAGCATCATCCTCTTTATATAAAGAATCTCAATGATTTAGGAATTTATTTCATGCTAGAGAAAGATACAGTAAAAGCCATGGATCATTTCAATGAAGCATTACACCTTGAAATCAAGCATATGCAGGATATTTTTCCAGTTCTTACAGATAAGCAAAGACAGTTATATTTCAATAATGTGAGATACAATATTGAGCGATTCAATTCTTTGGCATTTAGTGATGGTTACGTGCATAGTAATTACGCAGAAGAAGCCTTTAATCACTTTATAAATACGAAGGGTATTCTATTTTATGCTGCAAAAAAGATGCGTAGACTGATACAAAATAGTAATGATAAACAGGTGAAAAGTCTGTATGACTTATGGAAAGATGAGAAGTATCAATTGGCACAAGCTTACCTGCTGACCACTGAAGAACGGGATTTTAGAAAAATATCTATTGAAGAATTAGAAAATAAATGTAATAATCTGGAAAAAAGTCTGGCGCAAAAAATCTCTGTTTTTTCTGAGGTAAATCAGACCTACTATCATACCTGGCAAGAAGTGAGTAGTATCTTAGATGAAAAAACAGCGACGGTTGATATCATTTCCTATCGTAATTATACTGTAGATTTAACAGGTACTACTTTTAATCAGGGGTTTGAGAACAAATACAATTATATCGCCCTGGTTATTAAATCAGATTCTATTCTCTATCCAATTAAACTCTCTTCATCTTATGATTTGGAAAAAGAATTTCTAAGGTACAGGAATGCTCTTAAATATGCAGTTGATGATAATAAAAGTTATTCGCTCTTCTGGAAACCAATAGATAAGGTCATAAGCAATTGTACTAATATCAAGTTTGCGCCTGACGGGATCTATCATAAAATGAATCCAAGTGTTTATTTCGATTCAACTAGAAATAAATATGTAGCAGATCTTTACAATATTATCAATATAACGAGTGCAAAAGATTTGCTTTATCACTACGAGAAAGATCTCAATATGGAAGCCAAAATTTTTGGAAATCCTGATTTCTCTTCTTTGGGGTTAGAATTCACACTCGATCAACTTCCAGGGGCAGAACGCGAAGCAAGCGTTATCACAGAAATTCTGGATGCAAGAAGTTGGCAAACCAGTACTTATTATTTTAAAGATGCAACAGAAAAAAGCGTAAAATCACTTACTAATCCTGGGATATTGCATCTTGCTACACACGGTTATTTCGATGATGACCCCAACCATACAAACCCTTTAAGTGGTTCTGGAATATTTCTTAGCAAAGAGGCTTCTGGCAATGAAGACGGTAAGTTAACCGCCTACGAAGCAATGAACCTTTCGCTAGAAGAGACGAATGCTGTAGTGTTAACCGCTTGCGAAACAGGACTTGGAACAGTTCAGAATGGTGAAGGCGTTTTTGGATTGCAAAGAGCATTGCTAGTGGCGGGTTCTCAGAATGTGATTTTGAGTTTAATGAAAATCAATGATCAGGCAGCTATGAATTTTATGCGACTATTTTATCAATGTTTACTTGACGTGAAAGATCCTAAGAATGCTTTTTTTAAAGCCAGACGTATTTTTAAAGAGAAAGATACGAACCCCTACAACTGGGGAGCATACATTTTAGTATCTAAAGGATAAGGTATATTCCGGTTTAACCCAAAACATTGATAAAAAAGGGATGGATAATTAAAAACTGGGGACAATACCGGATATCGTATCAAACTTAGTTCGAATTTAAGAGGGTTCTACTAATTTATTAGAACAAAAAAATTAAAACCAAAAAAAGTAGAACCCATGATTAAAAGTAGTGAAATCAATCGAAAAAAGATGAGTTGGCTTATGACCCAACCCCTGGATATTAAGGCAGAGATATTGACGCAACATTTTGAGATATGTCGCATCCTGATC
>JBCCLN010000334.1:0-3926 GCA_039026865.1 Bacteroidota bacterium
GCTCTGCTCAAACAACGAGGTTTGTGCCTTATTAGCAGGAATGAATCGCTCGCTTACGACCAAAAAATTAACCGTTGAAGCTCGGCAAGCTGGCGCTTTAGCTCTTCATACTCGGCACGGGGAATAGTGATGGTATCTTCGGTAGTTGGTTTTGCTGTAAGCATGCTCAAAGATAGAGAGAAAGGAAATATCAGTTGTTTATCATAAATAATTTATTGTTCCAACGATAGTAGATAGCTTTGCTCTGTAGATAAGATAAACATCTGCCTGAGTTAACCCTCACCTGCTTTAAAATCTAGAGGTAGTTCCCCGCATACTTAACCAATGAAAAACCTAGGTACGTTCTGACAACTGATTGTAATTCGGTCATATAATACTGTTAGGATATGTTGATCAATGCTTAAGTAGTTTTTGTGTAATCACATTCCGAAATCGGACTTATTTTTTTTGCTCTTCCAATATTCTGATTGTAGATAGATTTTTGTGTATTTTAAACAGGTTGATGGACTATCAATAATTATTAGGCCGTTATCGCTAATACTATAAAAATATTTTTTTCCATATCCATAGTATCTTCACCGTATGAAATTGAATTTTTTTCTATTATTTTCTTTGTTTTCAATATCGGCAATTGCTCAAAAAGATTTCGTTGTAACAACCAAAAAAGATACAATTTATGGTGATGCAAGAATAGTTTCAGTTAACTACTCTGATAAAATCATTATTAGAAAAGACGATGGGAAAGAAGAATATCAATCTTTTCAAATCCAAACAGCATATATTGATGGAAAATTCTATGATCCGATCATTTACCAAAACAAACGAACCATAGCCCTTCGGGTGATAAAAGGTCCGTTAAGTCATTACAAAATAAGGCCTCCGGATCATTATGAATTTTACAAGGGCATTCTTCTGAAAGCGAATCAAGAATCAATGGAGATTCCAAATATTAGTTTCAGAAAGATGATTTCGGGATTTCTCTCGGAATGCCCTGAGCTTCAAAAGCAAATCAACGATCGGGTATTGACGAAAAACAACATCCAGGAAATTGTTCAATTTTATAACGAAGATTGTCAACCCGATGAATCACCTAAACAACTAGCTCAGAAAACTGAAACACAGACTAATCTTCTAGATTTAGCTGTTTTAGTTACTGACATTTACAAAAAAAAAGAGGCAGGAGATCCCATTCCTCACTACATGATTAAATCCCTGGAGCGCTATCGTGCTGAGGATCTCAGTACATTAATAAAGATATTTCTAGAAGATCAATAATCCCTTCTGCTTTTTGTTTTACTCCTATATATCAATAAAAATTTTTGATGCCAGAAACAAAAGAAGCCTTTATTGCATGGATGTGGATAACGTATTCACATTTGACTAAGGCTTACACTAATTACCTTCAAGAAATTTCTGATTATAAAAAACTGATGAGTCAGTTATTCTTCCATGTAAACAACCTCCGTCATAGACGGAGGATTTTTATCTTATCCTAAATAGATATAACTTGAAATTACCCACTGTTACGTTTATTATGTCATTTTAACAACATTATTTTCTACCGAAATCGCAAGTTCAAAAATTAATTTCAACGATTGGCATAGGCTATTCTAGCCGCAGATTACTTCATTCATTTTATTAGTCCCAGTCCGCTAGTTAAAGCTATACACTTTCAGCGCAAGGCTTTCAGCTTCTACAACGTTTACCTTGTAAACTTGATGGCTCAGCGCAAAAGGGAACACATACAACTTACAAATTGACCGTACATTTGGTCTTTAAGTATAACGTATCGCTACCCTGTTTTGAAGGGAGAAGTCAAATTAGATGTCGAGATATCATGCGGCAGATTTGCTATGTTCTGGATATAGAGATTGTGAAAGGAGTTGTGAGTACAAACCATGTTCATTTGCACGTCAGCTATTCACCTAAAATAAGAGTAAGTGAGCTTAATCGGCAATTAAAAGGACAAAGCTCGAGATGATTGATGAAGGAATTTATCCACTTAGGGAAGCGATATTAGGGGAAACACTTTTGGTCCATTGGCTAGGGAGCGTGGAGTATAGGTACCCTAACGCAGGAGATGGTTGATGGGTATCTTTCTCATCAAGGTGATGAACCTAATGTCCAGATAAATTCATATTAGCATGAGGCCTTAGCCATAACTCCCGACCTTCAGTCGTAATCAAACCTAATAGACTTTCAGTCCATAGTATTTCAGGTTATAATGTTACAATTACCTTTCCAACCGTACGACCACTTTCGAGCTGCTCATGTGCTTTCCTCATTTCGTCAAATGAGAATGCCTTGGAGATATGTGGTTTTATAGCTCCATTTTCTAATAGTCCGGCGATGGTTTGCATATCATTACCATTAGATTGAACCATGTGAAACTGTAGAATCACATTTTTTTCTTTTGCCAATGCTTTTATTTCTTCTGCAAAATCAGGTGTAGGAATAGAAATAACAGTGCCTCCTTCTTTTGCTATTTGAATGGATTTGAAGAGTACGTCACCATTGAACATGTCAAATACAAAATCAACGTTAGAAATTGTCTTTTCAAAAGCTTGCTTCTGATAATCAATATGTTGATCTGCACCAAAAGACAAGACAAGTTCTTTATTTTTTGTAGAACTTGTAGTAATCACGAAAGCACCCATAGATTTTGCAATCTGAATAGCAAAGTGACCTACACCTCCTGATCCTGCATGTATGAGTACACGGTCATTAGGCTTTATTTTATCTTGCAATACTTGTAAGGCGGTTAAAGCTGCCAATGTGCTAGCTGCTGCACTGTAGAATGTCACTTCTCTAGGTATTTTGGCTAGTTGATCAGCAGGTGCGGCCACATATTCAGCATAAGCTTTACCCTTACCCACAAAATTGATCATGCCAAATACTCGATCACCAATTTCAAAGTTGTTAACCTCACTCCCTTTTTTTACAACTACTCCAGAAATGTCCCAGCCTAGAATTGCCGGCCTCTCCTCTCCATATATCATGTTTAGAATAGGTTCTGCTCCTCTAACCTTAAAGTCTACAGGATTAACACTAATTGCTTTCACTTCAACGAGTACTTCAGATTTATTAATTTGAGGTTTCTCTATATCTGTGGTCAAAAGGCTCTCTACACCACCTGCCTCTCGTAGAATTATGGCTTTCATTTTTACTTATGATTACTAATTGCAATAGTATAAACAGTTAATTGAGCTTACAATAACGGTCAAAAAGGATAGTTTCAAAATTTCAGATGTATACAATAAAAGGAAAGAAATCTATATTTTGCTAAGTGCAATCATGGAAATTATCAGAGGTAAATGGAAGACCATGATCCTGTATGGGTTCATTAATGATCAGTTAAGGAATAATGAGAGCGCTAAAAAAGAGTCTATTCCAAAGTAAACAAAATGGAAAATAGTACTTTGAAATTATGTTGAAGTAGAGGCTGAAAGGTGGAGACCGAGCAAACAAGAATCGAATAAAGTCATTAGAATTAGTAAGTGGTTTTTACTGATCTAAAGAGAATGTGGAAGTGACTTTCTGAAGTACCTACAGAATTATGAAGAAGGAAAAGAATGATTTCAAAGCTATTTCAAAATATCCAAACAAGACAAGGTATTCTACACCATTGCTTGTACTTTTATGCTTTGATGAATACGCTGAAAATCGCTAAACGGCTACAAAAACAAGGATTACCCCAGGCAGTGGCTGAAGAACTCTCTGAAATCCTACAGGAGTTTGTTGCCACGGATCTTGCAACAACTCAGGACCTGGAAAAACTGGAATATGCATTAAAAGAAGATTCAGAAAAGACTAAAACTGAACTGCAAAAAGAATTGCAGGAGACTAAAACTGAACTGCAAAAAGAATTGCAGGAGACTAAAACTGAACTGCAAAAAGAATTGCAGGAGACTAAAGTTTTAGTCTCC
>JBCCLN010000335.1:0-3921 GCA_039026865.1 Bacteroidota bacterium
AATGCTCAATTGGTAGGAGAAGCAGGAGCTTTCATAGCCAGTGCTGTTGATCCCAATCCTGCTGCAAATTATTCTGTTGGAGCGGGAGATGAATTGGGTAATGCAGTTGGAGCAGCACTTAGAAAAGGAAGTGGTGTTGTCTTAGACTTTTTTGGGGACGCTAGATCGGCAATAAAAAACGGAGTTAGTATAGACCCTAAGGCAGTCAGTGGTTTTAGGGGAACTATTGCAGAATTTGCCGAACAGTTCTCAGGATCTAAGGTAGGTGAGATCGGGGCAAATAAATGTAACGTGCCACAACAAACACTAAAATAAATTTGCGAACTCAGCCTTTTGATATGACAATGCGAACAGCAGATTCCAGTTCTTTTAGCAACTTCGTTTCTTACTCATTTGGTTGAGCGCCGTGTGTATTTACGAATACTTGTATATGGAATTAGGAATCATATTATCATTTTTAGGAGCATCTGTTATACTTTCATTAATGCCAGGGCCTGACAATATTTTTGTTTTAACAGAAAGTTTGACCAAAGGACAAAAAAATGGAATAGCAATTTCATTGGGTTTAGGTTCTGGAGTTCTTGTCCATACACTGGCGGCTGCAACTGGACTATCATTAATTGTACAAAAATCAGCTATTGCCTTTTCAATCATTAAATATGCCGGTGCCGTCTACCTTCTTTATTTGGCATATCAAGCATTTAAGGAAAAGAAACCTACTTTGAATCTTAAACCAGATCATGATATTAAGAAAAATAAATTTCGATTTCTGGTTAGAAAAGGATTTTTAATGAATATTTTAAATCCTAAAGTTTCGCTGTTCTTCATTGCCTTTCTTCCTCAATTCATTACTCATGATGGATATAACATTACTACACAAATGATTCTTCTTGGATTGATTTTTATGGTTCAAGCTATTGTAATATTCAGCTTAGTAGCAATTCTATCAGGTAGATTGACTATTTATGTAAACAATCCAAAGTTTTGGAAAATTACAAAGTGGAGTAAGATCAGTATTTTATCGTTATTGGGAATAACCTTAGCTCTCTCAAAAAAATAAACTCACACAACAAACACTCAAGGGCACCTCTAAAAACTCGGTTCAAGAATTTGAGGTAGCGTTTTTTAGACAAGACGTCAAAAACGTAGTTTAGCGGCGTTAAATAAGTATTTTGATAACGAAGTAGACAACTAGTGGCGGATTAATTCAACTAATTGATTAACCGTAGTTGAATAGCATCCTTTGTAAGACTGGATTTTTGGTTCAAATCGAGGCTCTCAGAATTTCAAAAATGTAGCTTACTGGTCGTAAATGAAGCTTTTTAAATTTTGAGTAACGAAGCGTTGGGCCAAAAGGCGGGTTTTTCAAAGGATGCTAATATTCATAATGAATGATTTTTAATTCCTCAAATTTGGGGGAAAAATGTTGTCTTCTCATTCAAAATCGATTACCTCCCAAACAAAGCTTTAGATTGTCTCAATGAATAATACCCGAATTTTTCGGTTTGGTGAACTGGAGAAATTAACAAGAGGCGAACAAAAAATGAGGAAATGAGGGTTATTAAACCCTCACCTAAATTTTGAAAAAGAACGAACGTCTATGCTTTCCTCTGGGCAGCATACCTTCACTTGTTTTTTCCCTCCTATATATATGCCATACAAAATCAACAACGCACCCGCGAGCATCCAACTAGTGATGGTCTCATTCAAAACCACTACACCCAGGAAAACACCTATGACAGGCACCAGGTAAGTGACCATAGAAGCATAACTGGCCCCAGCTTGCTCTATTAATTTGAAATAGAGTATAAAGGCAAGAGCTGTCCCGAAAACTCCCAAAAAGACCACCGATCCCATGGTCATAGAGCTTAAATTAGAAATAGAAATAGCTGGATCTATGACGTAGACGATTGGCAGCAAATAAAAAGTAGCAATTAATAATTGAGCAGCCGGTGCTTTGAATGAAGCTATTGAGGTCAGACGTTTTTTTACCCATACCCACCCTACTCCATAGCTAGCGGAAGCCAGTACTACCGCCATTATACCCCAAAAACTTGCATTCACATCATCGCTAAAGTTAGGATAGACTAATACCAGTAGACCAATAAACCCAATCACAACACCTCTGATCTTATTTCCAGAAAGACGCTCATTGCTCAATAAAAGCATTGAAAAAATAACCGTGAAAAAGGGAGTTGTTCCATTGAGCAAAGATCCCAGTGAACTATCTATGTACTGTTGACCCCAGGTGATCAACAAGAATGGAAAAGCAACGGAGAAGAAAGCCGCAATTGCAGAGTCTTTCCAGAAACTCCAATTTCCCGGCAGGTAATTTCTCTTGAGCAGCAAAATGACATTTAAAATCAGCGCTCCAAGTCCAATTCTTAATACAGACAACATAATTGGATTTAACTCTATCAATGCTAATTTGATAAACAAGAAAGAGGGTCCCCAACAAATAGCGAGCAAAATCAGCAAATGTATATTTTTAAGTTTCATAATAAATTGTTTAAGTCCAATTGAACGCAGTAGCAAAAGATTCGTAGTATGAATAAGATGAATTGATTTTGACTAAATAATGAAATATTCTAATATATCTACATGGAAATCCGACATTTGAAGTTGATCCGCGAAGTAGCTCGCACAAAAAGTCTATCTAAAGCAAAAGATAATTTATACCTTTCTCAGTCTGCACTTAGCCATCAGCTAAAAGAAGTAGAAAGTCAGTTGAAGACGCAACTCTTCCACCGGGTAAATAAACAACTGATCTTATCCACCGCTGGGAAGATGGTGCTGGACTCTGCCGAAAAAGTACTGTCTGAACTCGATCGGATAGAACGTTCTATCAGGAAGTATGTCTCGGGGCAATCAGGCACAATCCGGCTAGCCACCCAGTGCTATACTTGTTATCATTGGCTTCCTACCTTACTGAAAGATTTTAAAAGAGCGTTTCCGAATGTAGAGATTGAAATTTTGCATAGAAATGATGCGGATGTGGAATATCAAGTAATGCATGGAGAAATTGACGTAGCAGTAATCTATGAATCGTCTGATCTTGATAAGCTGGAATATCAGGAACTTTTCCATGACGAAATGTATGCGCTGGTTCCAAAAGGTCACCCATGGATCGGCAAAAAATATTTAAAAGCCAAAGACTTTGAAGGTCAGCAGGTGATCATTCACTCGTTACCACTAGAGTCTGTTTCACTATTTTCTCAAGTATTGATTCCAGAAGGCATTCGGCCTAAAAACGTTATCCAGGTACAAGTCACAGAAGCGATTATAGAAATGGTGAAAGCCGGTCTTGGTGTAAATGTGATGGCAAAATGGATCGTGGAACCTTATCTCAAAGATGGTGAAATTGCATTAGTACCTGTGACAAAAAGAGGTATCAGCCGAACTTGGAATGTGATACGATTAAAGCAAGAAAACCCTCCTCAATACCTGGTCAATTTTGTGGAACACTTGAGATGCAACATCAAAGAAATGGCTTGTTGCCGCGACTAAGTAAGATAAACGACCAACACCAGGGTTGGCGCGAGCTTGTAGCATGAGTCCAATATTTCAAAAAGTCCGAGCTGCAAGATCAAACAAGCTGAGGTGTAGTTCAAGTTACTATTCAGCTGCCTATATAAAATATTATTTTAAAAATGAATTTGATTATCATTATTATTGAAATAATCAACTAATAAAATGATTTTCATAACATAATATATTGTTCAGTTTTTAGTAAATTAGACAATTTTGGAATAATATGGATGAGAAACACGCTCTATAAGTGCTATATGGAAGTCAAAAAAGAAGTCGGTTGAAGAGTGTACAGAACTGGTACTTAATTTTTTGCTTCATCTAAAAGATTATGATTACAATCTATTCGGTGTTTGGTATGAAAAGGGTAACAGCAAAAAGAAAGCATTAGAG
>JBCCLN010000336.1:0-3914 GCA_039026865.1 Bacteroidota bacterium
AATTGAAGAATAAAAATAAATTACTTGCAACAAACAATTAAACATGTGGGAACAATATGAAAGTTATTTTAATAAGTAATCTCCTGATAGTTACTATTCAGCTACTTAATAAAATTTAATTTCCAAATATTTGATAATCAATCTATTAAGTAGCTGAATAGTAACTATCAGGAGATTACTTATTAAAATAACTTTCATATTGTTCCCACATGTTTAATTGTTTGTTGCAAGTAATTTATTTTTATTCTTCAATTACTTACTATTTGATCGGGTTATAACTAGATTTAGGATTCACTATATAGTTGTTAGTGGAGTATAATGTTTTTCTTAGAAGGGGCAGGCGAATGAGTAATTGACCAATAACCACTATTTGCAATAGATATGATCAAAACAAAAAACACTAGAAGTTTGATCGTTTTCATTTAATAGGTCTAATCAAGAAAGAAAAGTTATAATCTTCTGGTTTAACCTGATATTCCTCCAATGGCATAGCTCCCCAGCTGTTGTCTCCTCCCAATCCCATTTGAATAAGATCAAGATTAATGTTCACTAATGGTCTTATGGGTATGTCATAGGTATGTCTCTGTATTTTTTTGTTCCCTTCATCAAAATCACTGATAAGTTGATGATGTGCGCTAAATGAAATGAGGTTATCTACCGACTGAATCTCAATCCCATCTCCGATATTATTTTTAAAAGTTATCCAACGAGTGTCCGTTCGGTTACCGTTTTCTTGAGGCCGAACGTATTCAAACATCAAATCCTTCACTTTTGAATCGTAGATTCCAACAAAAGAAGCGGTCTTTCTGTCAATATAATTTTCTTTAGGTCCTCTCCCATACCATTTTACATTTTCAAATTCCTTGTTAATTACCAAATTGGTCCCATACCTTGGAAGCATCGGGACTTCTTTATCGTGCAGGTTTAATTCTTGAGAGATCAATAATTCGCCACGTACATTAAATTGATATATAATTGCTACCCAACCTTTTATACCAGGTAGTGAAAACTTAGCGGTCACTCTTGCAAACTGTTGGTCCTTTCTTTTTTCATGACCTGAACGAGATGTTAATTTCCAGTCAAAAGCGATCAATTTTTGTTGCTGAGATGCTTTTTTCCATACGCTCAACTTTTCTGGCATACGGTAACCAAAATCATTGTCAGTTGGAGGTCTCCAAAAGTTTGGTTTTACTGGTGCTTTCAAGATATTGCCTTTTCCATAATCAAGTAAAAGCAAATGACCTGCTGATTTGCTAAACTTGGCCGTAAAATTTTCATTGCCAATCCTTATTACAGCATCTTCTTCACTAGCTTCCATTTTACCACCGGCTATTTCATTGAAATTTACAAACAGATAAGTAGATAGACGAAATTCTTCTTGAGCCACTATATGTCCAGCTTTTAAAAGTCCTTCATTTTGCTTCAATTTTGCATAGAATCTTAAATAGTATTCACTTCCTTTTTGCAGCGTTGGAAGATCGACCATCAACTCCTTAGCATCGTGTGGAGGTACTTGAACATTAGCCAATTTACCGGTATGCCTGACTTCACCATTTCCAAGAAGCTCCCATTCCAAACTGAAGCGATTCAGATCGATAAAATCATAGCCATTATAAAGTGCAAGCTTTTCACTTGCTCTATCAAAATTTTTGAATTTGACGTATTGATAAACTTTTTTTACCTCAAAAATCGAAGGGTGTCTGATCCTGTTGGGATGTACTAATCCATTAATTGCAAAATTATTGTCGTTTTGAATTCGAGAGCTACCGAGATCGCCTCCAAACGCAAAATAGGATACGCCATCAGGATTTTTTGCAGATAAGCCTTGATCTACCCAGTCCCATATGAATCCTCCCTGAAGCACATCATATTTTTCCATCATATCCCAGTATTCTTTTAAGTTGCCCACACTATTGCCCATTGCATGGCTGTATTCACACAAAATGTAGGGTTTTTTGGCCTCCCCTTTTGCATAGTACTCCATATCTGGAATTCGTTCATACATGGGGGCATAAATGTCTGTATTGTCAAATTTTTTGGCGCCTTCATACTGAACAGGGCGCGTTGAGTCATTTTCTTTTAGCCAATCATATGTTGCTTCAAAATTTTCACCATTCCCGGCTTCATTGCCAAGAGACCAAATAATGATTGAAGGGTAATTTTTGTCTCTCTCAAACATACGAATGGTTCTATCCTTATGCATCTCCTTCCATTGTGGTAGATATGCTGGATGCTTAGATTGGATTTTTAGGCCCTTTTCCAAACTAGAGTTTTGATTGGTGGTGCCCATACCGTGCGTTTCAATATTCGCTTCATCAATTACATAAAATCCATATTCATCACAGAGTCTATAGAAGTGCTCATCTTTTGGGTAATGGCTGCATCGGATGGCATTGATATTATGTTCTTTCATTAAGGTCAGGTCTTTTACGGTAAGATCTTCACTTACTATGTGTCCGGTCACAGGATCATGATCGTGATGATTAACACCCTTTAAATAAACTGCTACTCCATTGACTAATAGTTGATTGTTTTTGATCTCGACTTTTCGGAACCCAACCTTTCTGCTTATTGCTTCGATGAGGTTACCTTTTTTGTCTTGTATGGTAAGCAACAACGTGTAGAGGTAGGGTGTCTCTGCAGACCATTTGTTCACATCCGTAAGCGTTGTATTGAAAGATGTCGTATGCTCTCCTGGGGCCAAATTCAAAATCTTTCTTTCTTTAAACAATTTTTTTCTCCGATCAAGTAGCGTCAATGTAGAAACAATGCCTTTTGCGGTTTTCTCAGCAGTGTTCCTGAATTTTATATTCAAAGAAAAAATCCCATCGGAATACGTCTCATTCAGATTAGCTCTAATAGTGAAATCTTTAACTGTATATTTATTAGAAGCATAAAGGTAAACTTCCCGCTCCATCCCACTAAGCCTCCAAAAATCCTGGTCTTCTAAATAGCTAGCATCGGACCAGCGATAAACTTCTACTGAAATTGAATTTTTACCTGGCCTGATAAACTCAGTGATGTTGTACTCAGCAGGTGTTTTACTGCCTTCATTGTATCCTATAAACGCACCATTGACCCATATATACATAGCACTTCTAACCGCTCCAAAATGGACAAAAATATCTTTGCCGCTCCATTCATTGGAAATCTCAAATGATCTTTTGTAGCTTCCTACGGGATTATAATCATTAGGAATGAATGGAGGATTAGCAGGAAAAGGATATTTTATATTGGTATAAATTGGTATACCATAACCATTAATTTCCCAGTTACTCGGAACTTCTATTTCTCCCCAGTCACTAACGTCGTAATCTTCTTTGTAAAAATATTGAGGTCGATCAGAGGGCTTTCTTACCCAATTAAATTTCCAAGTGCCATTTAGTGACTGATAGAAAGGTGATCCTTCGTACTTTTTAGCATTTAGAGCAGCTTCTTCTGAGCTATGACGATAAAAGGTTGCTGAAGGGTATTCCCTGTTGATTTGGAAGACTTCAGGATCTTCCCACTCAACTTGTTTTTGTCCTAAAATGAGTTCAATATGAAGAAGATGCTGGAATAAGATCAGATATAGAAGTTTGTATTTCATGACGCAATGAATTCATCAAAAATGAAGATCCCGATGAAAAATTAGGAGCTGTTTCTTGAAAAGTTTTACAAAATGGCAATTTATTTTCACCTCAAGATCAAATAGTATTCTTAACCCGAAAATTCGGGTGTTATTCATTGAGATGTGGTAACATGTTGAATATGAGGTAATTGATTTTGCAATGAGAGGACAACATCGTTCCCCAAATTTGAGGAATCAAAAATCATTCTGTATGAATATTAAACTACTGTAAATCAATTACTTGAATCAACCCGCCACTAGTTGTGGTGAATAATGTGGGTTAACCATTTATCGAATCTATTCA
>JBCCLN010000337.1:0-3909 GCA_039026865.1 Bacteroidota bacterium
CCACCAGCGTCTGCTTACAGGAGTGGGCGCTAAACAACTGTCTTGATGCGTCAAAGGTAACTTTGGGGTATGAAGCGAAGACAGAAAAGGCAGGCAAGACCTGTCATGTAAGGATAAAAGAGAGGAGCGAAAGCGAACCGTAGAGGAAGCATCGAAAAAGCGAGTCACGGTCAAAACCAAGAATTCTAGCGGTCAAGGGATAAGTATAGCGGCAACCTGTCTACGGGCTATATGGCTGTCGTTGGTGAGGCGGCATGACTTTTATCCGGGCTTATTTGTGGAACGCAGGAAGTCTAGCTCTTCGGGATGTTCCGCAGGGCATCCCGAAGCAGAGATAAGTATGGATTTGTAATCCATATAGATAAACTTTATACTAGTGAACAGGAACCCCATAAGTAAATCAATTACTTATTCAAATCGAAAAATCAAACGATATCCAGTTAGTAATCCTGCTTAATACTTGATTGGCATTCGCTTAAATGCTTTCGTACGGTCAAATAGGTAACGATAGGTGTAATGTGTTTTCACTACATCTCCTCCAACTTGCTTTACAAGGTTGATCATCTTAGGGTTAAAGTCTCCAATCCAGTTCATCTCAATTTGTGGGTAACGTTTGTATTTGTCCTGCACCATCACCCGGGTGGCATGGATCAAGGCTCCATCTACTCCTTTGCCTTGATGATCAGGAGAGATCCCAAAGACAAGCCCAATCATCTTTTTATTGGTTTTTCTCAGCTTATGATACAGAAATTTGAGTTTACCGATCAGATCAAGCTTACCATTAACGTATTTAAATATTTGATTCAACTCCGGAATATTAATGTAAAAACCTACAGGTATGTTTTCGTGATAGCCAAACCACATGATCTTTTCATCCATAATTGGTTTCATTTTTTTAATGATAGCATTAGCTTGAATGGACGTCATTTTAGCCACACCTGGATGTCTTGCCCATGCCTCATTATACACTATTCTGAAGTCTTCTGCATATTGTTTGAGCTTGCTTTTCTCCATGTGCCGAAAAGTATAGTTTGGATCTTGCATTGCCCTGTCGGCCTTCTCTCTTAGCCGCTGACTCAATGGATCAAATGTATTTCTCCCAAATGTGAATTGTTTGAAATAGATCTGGAATCCGTAGTTCTCAAAAAGATCCTTATAGTATGGAAAATTATAATTACATTGATAATTTGGCTCACGATCAAAACCATCAATGAGCAAACCCCACCAAGTATCACGATCTCCAAAATTAATTGGGCCATCCATGGCTTTCATCCCTCGCTCGTTTAACCACACTTTACCAGTATCAAATAACAGATTAGCTGCTGCTTGGTCATTGATGCATTCAAAAAAACCAATTCCTCCGGTAGGCTGGTCATTGTCTTTGTTGGATGTCTTTTTATTGATAAATGCAGCGATTCTCCCAATGGTCTTTCCTTCTTTTTGTAAAATCCACCTTGAGCATTCCCCACTTCTGAAAAACTTATTGATTTTGGGATCAAAAACACCATTAATGTCTTTATTTAAGGGTCTGATCCAGCAGGGTTCATTTTTATATAAACTCACTGGGAACAGGAGAAAGCTTTTGGCTGTTTTACTGTCTGCTACTTGTATTATTTGCATCAATGAAATTTTCACAAAATAAAACACTAATCTAACGGTCATGAAGAAAATTGGGATTTTAGGATCTGGAACGGTAGGAAAAACTCTGGCCGAAGGATTTTTGAATCACGGATATCAGGTAACAATAGGTAGTGGTCATCCAGATAAATTAAAAGAGTGGAATAAAACGTCGGCAGAAGATGCAAATATTGGTACGTTTGAAGAAGCATCGGCATTCGGAGATATCATAGTACTCGCAGTGAAAGGCCATGCTGCGAAGGATTTGATTCAACAAGTTAGAGATGCTATTGAAAATAAAACGATCATTGATGCTTGCAACCCTATTGACGAGAGCACTGCTCCGGTTAATGGAGTCCTCCATTTTTTCACAGAGATTAACCGATCTCTTATGGAAGACCTTCAGGAAATAAATCCGAATGCGAATTTTGTAAAGTGTTTTAGTTGTGTAGGTGCACATCTAATGGTCAATCCTACGTTTGGTAGTGAGCAAAAACCTACTATGTTTATTGCGGGAAATAACAAAACCGCGAAATTAGAAGTTAAAGAAATCCTCGATCTTTTTGGTTGGGAAGTGGAAGATATGGGTAGTGTAGAAGCTGCTAGGGCTATTGAACCACTCTGTATGCTTTGGTGCATTCCCGGTATCAAAGAAAATCAATGGACTCACGCATTTAAACTTTTAAAGTAATGAAAAGAGTAATTGTTACAGGGGGTAATAGGGGTATTGGCAAGCAAATAAGTAAAGAGCTCTCCGAACTTGGATATGAGGTGATTTTAACTGCTCGAAGTGAAGAAAAAGGAAAAGCAGCAGCTGAAGAGATTAATGCCGACTTTATGCAATTAGATGTCTCTGACGTTAAAAGCATTTCTGCATTTGCTACTAAGTATTCAGAAAAATATGGCTCGCTAGACGTTCTCATTAATAATGCGGGTATCTTTCAAGACAAAGATAAATCTGCCCATGATCCTGATTTTAATATGATTAGGAAAACGCTTGACACTAATTTATTAGGGGCATGGCAGTTGATCATTGAACTCTTGCCCGCCTTGAAAACATCTAATGACCCGCGAGTGATCAACATATCAAGTGGTCTAGGCGCGATGAATGAAATGGGAGCAAATTATCCCGGATACCGATTGAGTAAAGTAGGTATGAACGCCATGACCAAAATGCTACATGCAGAACTTGGACACGAAATAAATATTAATTCTATGTGTCCGGGATGGGTAAGAACCGATATGGGAGGACAAGAAGCTCATAGGTCTTTAGAGCAAGGAGCTGAAGCTGCTATTTGGTTAGTAACTGAAAAAGATATCCCAAACGGGAAATTCCTGAGGGATAAGCAAGTAATTGATTGGTAACTGAAAATGGTAAAATCTAATCTGCATTTCTGAGATCTTAAGAGGTAGTTTTCTTATAAGAATCCTTTGAAAAACCCGCCTTTTGGCCCAACTCTTCGTTACTCAAAATTTCAAAAGCCTCATTTACGACCAGTAAACTACTTTTTTGAAATTCTGAAAGCCTCGATTTGAGCCAAAAATCCAGTTTTGCAAAGGATTCTATAATTCCTTTTTTTAGAGGAAAGACATGACATGTTTTTAAAGTTCAACCTTATCGAGCACGTTATTTTCTAAATAGTGGTTCATTTTTTTAATCACGTTTAACCCGCATTATTTACCGCAACTAGTGGCGAGTTAATTCAGGTAATTGATTTACCGTAGTCGAATATTCGTACTGAATGATTTTGATTCCTCCAATTTGGGGAAAGATGTTGCCCTCTCATTCGAAATCAATTACCTTCCATTCCACATGTTACCTCATCTTAATGAATAACACCCGAATTTTTCGGGTTTAAGCAGTAGAAAATGGACATCTCACTATCTTAACCCCGCATTATTCACCAAAAATAGTGGTGAGTTGATTCAAAGTAATTGATTTACTGTAGTTTAATGTTCATTCTGAATGATTTTTGATTCTTCAAATTTGGGGAACGATTTTGTCATCCCATTCGAAATCAATTACCTTATATTCAACGTGTTACATCATCTCAACGAATAACACCCGAATTTTTCGGGTGTTATTCGATAATTTCCTTTTTGATATGTGTAGGTAATGATGTTACACCGATAATAATGTGATCTCTCTGAGGATTCAACGCTAACCTTGAAAGATGTGATGGGTCAATAAATTCGCTTTCTAATCTTTTATGTTTATTTCACAGATTTATATTCCAAAAGCGTCTTTCACTCGATCCACGTAATCGAGTTTTTCCCAAGTAAATGTTTCCA
>JBCCLN010000338.1:0-3897 GCA_039026865.1 Bacteroidota bacterium
CGGTAAACTACGTTTTTGAAATTCCGAAAGCCTCGATTTGAACCAAAAATCCAGTTTTGCAAGGGATTCTTCTAATCGATTTTAGGCGATGGCAATGCTCATCAGGCCAAGTGTGATAATCATGTCAATTACTTTTTTGATCTCCTCAAAATCTTTCATTCTGTCTGCTTTTATTAGCCTATAAAATGCCCAAAGGACAACAAGGAAAATGGCCATAAAAAAATACCTGATGGTCCAATTTGAAATAGATAAAAGGTAAAACGTTATCATGCAAATACCGGCAAGTCCAGCGAGCAAAATCACCACTTTGGCACCCCTAATTCCCCATAATATAGGTACGGAATGCACGTTAAAGGCAATTTCTCCTTTAACACTAATGATATCTTTGATGCTCTCACGAATAAAAATAGTTACGCAGCCAAACATGGAATAAGCAATAACCAATGTGCTAAACTTTCGAAAGTAGACCATCAGAATTAGTAATGACAAAGAAGTCAAAAAAGAGATTGTAAGCGTTCCAATTAAAAGTTGTCTTTTTAAGATTCCACTATACATCCACAGCGCTCCGGATGAAAAGATATGAATGGCTCCAATAAATGGATCTAACGCGAAACCTAAAATTATACCTCCTATGGTAAGTAAAGTATGAAATAAAAGTGCGAATCTTCTCTTCAAGTTTGTTCCTACAATCACATGTTGAGGACGATTAATCATGTCAATTTTTTGATCAAAATAGTCATTGATAATATACCCACCGGCACCAATCATCCCAGTACTAAGTATAAATAGCCCAAATTTTATATCGATAAGTCGATCAAGAGGGATTTGAAGCAAACAGTAAGCAGCAACAAATTGGGCAATAGCAATAATTGATAAGTTTGGTACCCGACTGGCGATCAAAAAGCTGACGGTATCTCCGATAGACAGTTTCACTGTCGGGTTTGAATGCTTTTACTAATTATTTTATATAACTCTCTTAGTAAATCATTTTCGATTAGTTCTTGGTGTTTAGCCAATGTAGACATATCATTTCTTATTGCAGGTCCGGTTTGAGCATGAGAAGGATTGATTTCCATTGCTTTTTCTACGGTCTCTTCTACTAAGGAACGAATATCTTGAAAATCAAGACCAATATCCTTCAAAATATTCTCAGCGTTGTGAAACATGTGATTGGAAAAGTTACAAGCAAAAACTGCTGCCAGATGCACTTTTGAGCGATCTAATGAATTCATAATTCGAACTTTCTGACTCACACTTTTAGCAAGCTTGAGAATCATCTCTTCCGTTTCACGGGTTCCTTCCACCAACAGTTGTATCTTTTTGAAATCCACCTTCTTACTTTTAGAAAAAGTCTGTAAAGGATATAGCACACCTCTCTTTTTATGATTTTCAAGGTCAGAAAGTGGCCGTGTACCTGAAGTATGAAGTATAATCGAATCGGAAGATTTGATGGAATTGGCTAATTCTTTAATGGCATCATCAGATACAGTAAGGATCGCAAAATCAAAGCTGTAAGGTTGAAAATACTCCAGTTGGTTTACGTGTTCCTCCCCAGGATTTTTAGAAAAAATAGAAACTTGGTGATTTTGTGAAAAAACATTTGCTAAATGGTAACCTAGATTACCATAACCAATGATCGCTATTTTGATCATATGTTTTGAAGTGATTAAGTGTTTAAGTCACATTATCTAACACAAGTAATGACGAGTTGATTCAAGTGATTGATTTACAGTAGTTTAATATTCATACAGAATGATTTCTGATTTCTCAAATTTGGGGAGCGATGTTGTCCTCTCATTCGAAATCAATTGCCTCATATTCAAAGTATTACATCATCTCAATGAATAACACCCGAATTTTTCGGGTTAAATAAAGTAGACACATTACACCACCTCTACTCCTTTGTTTCTCATTTTAACAAATTCTAAATATCTTCTTCGAATAGCTATTATGAAACCGATAACTAGGAGAAATGTACCAATCCATAGTAGATTAATCCAAGGTTTTTTTACTGCTTCCATAATGATCCAATCTTTTTGGGTGGTCTGATAGGCAAGAACTATGGCATTTTCTTGAGGGATAATGTTTTGAATTGAGATCTTAAATGCTAAATCATTTACTTCCTGATCAATCCTACCAACATATTTACGATTCCGTATGACAAAAACAGGCTCTGCCAGATAATCTTTATATTCTCCTTGTACTCTTATGATAGCTTTTACTGCTACATCATCCATATCAAGTGGTGTTCCTGAGATTGAGTTAATTGGCTCTATTTTTTCGAGTGTAGCCACATAGTCATTAATAAAAAACTGATCACTTATTTTGACTTTTATTTCCTCCGGATCACTCCAATCTGGCTCTTGTTCAGGATCTGAAAAAGTACGAACATGAGTGTACATATCAGCGGAAGCCTTTCTTTTTATATCAGGAGAATAAACGATCATATCCATTGCATCATTTACTTGTACTCTAGGAAACAAGGTAAATGCTAATCCAGCTTCCGTATGATATTCTATCTCAAAGTAGCTGTTTTCAGGATTGATCAGCGTAAGAGTGTCATAACCTTTTCCATTTTCTCTGGCTACTTTCAAAGGATCTTGCGTTAGCAGCAAATCGTTTTCAACAACAAAACCCTCCTCTCTTGTTTTCTTTCTTAATCCTTTGTAAATCATAGCGTATTCTCCCATTTGGCGAGGTTCATTGATGAAGAGCAATAAGTTATCACGATTTATTTCTTCAGGAAATTCATTGCTCCACACCATGGATGTATAATTTTTGGAAAGAATAGTTGCATATCCTGAGGAGAACAGAATTCCAACCAACATCAAGGCAACTCCAATATGAGTAATGGATCCGCCAGATAGCTTAATGTTTGCTTTAGCGACTCCAAAGAAAATTTTGCAGTTAGCAACAATAGAATAAGTACACGCAATCAATAAAATCGCGTAGTAAGGATTGGTGACTTTACCGATAGAAATGATAAAAGCTGAGATGATAAGAGCAAAAATAAATGGGATGGCTAATTCAGCTTTTAGCTTAGACTTATCTATTTTTTTCCACCAGAAAAACTGCCCTGTTCCTGAAAAGACGGCTAAAAAAATGGAGAGGATTAGTTGAGGTAACGAATAGGCCGAATAAGTGTCGGTTGTAGGCGCCATGTTCAATTCAAACCCTAATCTATCCGCAATGCTATTATATACTGGAATAGAGGTTCCTGCAAGAACCTGGAAAGCCATGAGGCATAGTACAGTCGCGCCCATGAATATCCAGAATTCTCTGGAATAGGTAGAAATTTCTTCTTTTGTTGAAGGAAGCTTTTTCCACCTTCTGATCATAAGCATAACAGAGAAGATGAGAAATGCGAATAAGTAAATTAAAAGCTGTTCGGAGAGACCCAAATCAGTAAATGAATGTACGGAAGCATTACCTAGTATTCCACTTCTTGTTAAGAAAGTAGCATAAAGAATTAAGATAAAAGAAGCAACGACCAGAATTACTGAGAGCTTAAGTGCGGATCCACTTTTTTTATAAGCAATCATTACGTGGATGGATGCAACGAGCACCAGCCAGGGAATATAGATAGCATTTTCTACAGGATCCCAATTCCAGTAACCTCCAAAGTTTAGCGTTTCATAAGCCCAGTAAGCACCCATTAAAATACCAATGCCTAAAATCATAGCAGAAAATTGTGCCCAGGGAAGTGCCGGCCGGATCCACTCTTTGTTTTTTCCGATTATTAACCCCCCGATGCAATAGGCAAATGGAATGACTGTAGTCGCAAAACCAAGAAATAATGTAGGAGGGTGAATCACCATCCAATAGTTTTGAAGTAATGGATTTAACCCATTTCCATCTTCAGGGATAAAGTTTGGATTTGTCTTGAAAATTGGAGCA
>JBCCLN010000339.1:0-3889 GCA_039026865.1 Bacteroidota bacterium
GATTAGGGCCCAAAGCAGCTAAATGTGCGATGGCTCGTAAAATGGCGATCATCTATTTTCATATGAGGACTAAAAAAGAAGCGTTTAATCCCGAAATATTTCGGCTAAACCAAACCAAATTTAAAGAAAAACGAATGAAAAGCCTTGAACAACAACTGGCTGCCCTAAAGAAGGCTGCTTAAGGTGTGTATAAGGTGGGTTAAATCCTTTTGAATCCTGAACTTATCTTATTAGCCTCTGAAGCTTATATGTTCATATTTCAGAGGTTATTTTCATTATTGATAACCGTATTATTTGTTTGAGAATTGAAAATTAAGATAGTCTATTTTTAAAGTCAGAGTATTCAAAACTTCTTATTAACTCAAAAGTCCTATCACATCTGATCATCCCAATTGAAGGATGATTAACACCATTGAAAGTAGATGTCTTCACCATGGTATAGTGCATCATATCTTTAAATATAAGGCTATCTCCTACTTCCAAAGGCTTTTCAAACCAATAGTCCTCTAAAAAATCTCCTGCCAAGCAACTGACACCACCTAATCGATAAGGATGCCACCCATCTAATTTTGATTCAGAACCATTGCCGAGTTCAGGTCTATATGGCATCTCCAAACAGTCTGGCATATGACAGGTAAAAGACCCGTCAAAAATAGCCGTTTTTTTATGCCCGTTTTCAACAATATCTAGAATGGTCGTGTATAAATCCCCAGTCTGCCACACAAAGGCACTCCCAGGCTCCAAAATAATTTCTAATTGATGCTTTTTCTTAAACGTTTTAAGCAGCGAGATTAAATGAACTACGTCATAATCTTCTCTGGTCATTGAGTGACCGCCACCCATGTTGATCCATTTGAGTTTGGGGATAAACCTTCCAAACCTTTCCTCAAAAACTCTTAGCACTTTTTCAAGCGCAAAAGAAGAAGACTCACAAAGCATATGAAAATGAAGTCCTTCCACCTGCTTCGGGAGTTCCAACAGGTTTTTGGAGGTTACTCCCAATCTGGATGTTGGGCTTGCTGGATTATAAAGTTCAGTTTTTACATCGGACCATTCAGGGTTCACTCTAAGACCGATGCTTACATTCGGTGGTACCCGATCAACAAAACAATCGTATTGAGATAGTGAATTAAATGTAATACAGGAAGATTGAGATGCTATATCGTTAAAGTCATTCGAATCATATGCTACGCAGTAAGTATGTGACTTTGCGCCTAGTTCCTCGTTGCATAGCCTTACTTCATTCAACGAGCTTGCGGTGGCTCCATTTACATACCTTCGAATAACAGGGAATACACCCCACATCGAAAACCCTTTCAAAGCCAGGATTATTTGCACATCAGCTTCCTTCTGTATTCGATCAATAATCTTGAGATTTCTGACTAATTTCTCTTCGTCCAATACATAGCAGGGAGATGGAATATTCATATGATATATTTCTCCTTGATCACTTTTAGATGATGGAGCGTGTGGTCTGTAATAATATATCCAATCATCTCCGCCGTCATTTCCATACCATTGGATCTTCCTGTTCTTTTGGTTCGGATTCACTAAATGCTTTAAATAAATTTATACTTGTCTCGCTAATATTTTTAAAATATTTTAATAAATCATGTAAAGCATACCTATCAGCATATGCTATAGCGGCACAATTATTTTGATTAAAACCTAAAAAAGCTATACCATCATTTCTAGCAAAACGCATAGTGCGATAGGCAAATACTCGTTTCGAATCAATCATATGCTGAATTATATCTTTCACTACTCCATTTATACTTTTAATACCTATAAATTGCTTGTAGCTCCAAAAAGCCTTTACAGGTTAAATATAATTCGCTACTGCTTTCTCGAGAATTTTATCAGACCTTTTCCATATACATGCTTAACATCGTTTCTATAGAAATCTGGCACCTTGGTCTATTGCAAATCTCGTAATATCAATCCATTCCCAAATCTATGTCATGCTGTTCGTGCCAGGTAAGACCTGAAGTTGCAAGCTTTTTCAGAAATGGGTCAGAATCAAACTGTTCTACATTAAAAACCCCTACTCCTGACCATGTGTTGGTCATCATCATGTAAGCGCCTACCATGGCCGGCACACCGGTTGTATAAGAAACCCCCTGAGCACCAGTTTCTTCAAAAGCTGCTTTATGGCTACAGTTGTTCCAGATATAATAGGTTTTCTCTTTTCCGCCGTTGATTCCTTTGATCCTACAGCCAATAGATGTTTCACCTTGATACTTCTTTCCCAGTTCACCAGGATTTGGAAGAACTGCTTTTAGAAATTGAAGGGGAATGATTTTTTTTCCTTCATAGATGATCGGTTCAATGGAAGACATTCCTATGTTTTGAATAACCCTTAAATGGGTAAGATAATCATCGCCAAAAGTCATCCAAAACCTTGCACGCTTAATGGATGGATAGTTTTTCACTAATGATTCAAGCTCCTCATGATAAAGCAAGTAAGAAGATCGCTTACCGATGTTAGGATAGTCCAGGTCTTTTTTAATTGCAAAAGGTTTGGTCTCTACCCAACGACCATTTTCCCAGTATTTTCCATTTTGAGTGATTTCTCGAATATTGATCTCGGGATTAAAGTTGGTAGCGAAAGCCTTACCGTGATCACCCGCATTGCAATCCACAATGTCCAAGTTATGTATTTCGTCAAAGTAGTGCTTTGCTGCTCTAGAGGTAAAGACACCTGTTACGCCAGGATCAAAACCACAACCAAGCACCGCTAGCAACCCAGCTTCCTTGAACTTATCGTGATATGCCCATTGCCATTTGTATTCAAATTTGGCCTCTTCGAGTGGTTCATAGTTTGCGGTATCCAAGTAATGTACGTTGGTCTCTAAGCAAGCGTCCATGATGGACAGATCCTGGTAGGGCAAGGCTACATTGATCACTATTTCAGGATGATGTTTTTTAAAGAGAGCAATCACCTGATTTACATCATCTGCGTCCACCTCATCTGTTATAATTTCCTCGCCGTGATGCCTTAGAATGTCATTTGCGATTTCGTCACATTTAGATTTTGTTCGTGATGCTAAGACGATTTCAGTAAAAACATCTTTGTTTTGTGCACATTTGTAAGCTGTAACCCTTCCAACACCGCCGGCTCCAATAATGATTACTTTGGACATATTGTATCGCCTTGAATTAAGTTAATTGGTTTTTAAATTAATTCTGACTGTAGTCTACAATAATAAATAATCCTAATTGTACTTTATCTGCATTAATTTCATTTTGAGTAAAGTTTTTTGCTCCAGGTGGGTAGCTCTGAGGTAAGTGCTTAAGGATAATTGCTCCGAACTGCGAGTAAAATAGCTCCAAAAAGGGCTACTTTTTAAACGCCATAAAAAATCACTAGCAACTACTGGTTAGATCTGAATTATAAATCTTATGATAATGCTTTCAGCTTACAAAACTGAAAGAGCGAGTTCCAGTAAACCTTTGCCTCCTGCAAGTCCATGGCTCATTGTACTTTGGCCTTTTCAAGCAGGTAATGTAATCCCTACGCCTTATTTCAATTTTCGTAAAGTACGGTACCAGAAACGGCTCACGGTCACTGAAAAATGGCTGCCGGCCACGAAGAAAAGGCTTATGGCTGCCGAAAAATGACTACTGTCCATAAGCAGCCACTATTGCCTTATTGGCTTTGTATAACTTTCTGGCATATCGCAATAGCCCAACCTTTGGCGCTAACTTGATGCTACAAAAATAGTGTGTGGTTTATCCCGCATTATTCACCACAAATAATGGCAAGTTGATTCAAGTAATTGATTTACAGCAGTTTAATATTCATAATGAATGATTTTTGATTCCTCAAATTTGGGGAACGATTTTGTCCTCTGATTCGAAATCAATTACCTCATATTCAACGTGTTAC
>JBCCLN010000340.1:0-3875 GCA_039026865.1 Bacteroidota bacterium
CGCTGACAAGTGTCCCTGGGCTCACCATCCCTGCGCTGGTCGTACGCCGCGCGGAGAGTGTGGTCGAGCTTCCGTCTGGTAAAGCCCAAGTGGAAGCCCTTAATCAAATTCTTGCTGCTATTGAACAGAACAGCAAAATAACACACAATCTTCTACAAGAATTGATTGATGCAACCAAAAACAACAACCAGATAGATGTTGATCAAATTTCACATCAAGTACAAAGAAGCGAGAGCCGAAACGCACGGACATTTGCGGAAGCCGTAGCGAGCACCTTAACAACCTCTATGGCCCAAGCCGAAGAACGAAAACTTCAAGAACGAAGAAGCCGCAACGAAAGCCAAAAAGCAAAGAAGGATATCGGTAAACTATGGAAAGATACCCTCAACACAAGAAAACAAGCTTTTTGGACGTATTATAAAGCGAAAACCACCACTGAGATTTTTCAAAAACTGAGTGAACAGAACCCGCCAAAAATGCCGCGCAAATTCTTACCAAAGGCAATAGAAAACGAGTGCGAGGAGGAAACAAAGATTCGCCAAAGCATTGCACTAGAAGGGTTCAAAGCTGAGATTCGCCTTTTAGAGGTACGATCAAGGAATTACGAGCAACGTTTTACCAAGATCGACTCCGACATGATCCAATACTTTACGGAAAAATACACGGAGAACGTAGTGGATTAACTCAAAGAATTTTGGATGGAAGATTGTAAAGCAGAAGAAGCATTTTCAATCGCCAGATTCAAACAGAAGGAAAACTTCTACCTAAATAATACCAACTCTGGGTTAAAAGGGCAAAATGAGACGAGAAAACAATCAGAAGAAATGCCCAAAACCGTACCCAGAAATGCGAGAGTCAAAATCACTGGTTTAAACCGCAAAATTGTAGTTTCCAATGACAAGCAGAACACCAGAGGACCAAACCTTCAAGTCAAGGTTAACCAGATCCCTGAGGAGTTGTTTAAACAAAGGACATTGTACCGAGAATCCAAAAATCGAAAAATGAATCAAGGAAAAGGAAATGCCCGACGTCCTCAGGTCAACCAAAGGCCTCAACGCATGGAAAACAAGAACCTGTTCGAGACCGGAACACTGGAAGCTTTACGGAGGACGCAATCAGTGGTATCCATACCTTCGAATACAACAATCATCCCGGAAACTCAAGAAGAAACCGAGGAATTGGACGAACAAACCAATGACAATTTTTTGTTCCATGGCCAAGGAGCCAAAGCCCAAGATCACCAAGGGACAATGGCTCAAACCAGGTAATTTTTCCGAAAATTCTTAATTTGTCCAGTATTAAATTAAGTCAAGATCAAATAAACATTCTTGGGAAGGGACTTAAGTTTACGCCCACACCCAAAAGAAATATTCACGAGTTGAGAAAAGATACGGAAAATTTTACCCGGAAACTTAGACTGATAGAATTCTTTGCCGACGAAGAGGCAAATGATGACAATAATATTTCTCTCGTTAAAAAGAAAGGTAAGTTTACACCTTCCCGAGAGAGAAATAAAACCCTCGATATAATAATAGATTTTCTCCATAAACAAAATTTTGAAGAAACAAAAAAGAATAACACTTCAAATATTACTAAAGATGAAAATAAAGGCATCATGGAGCTAAAAAATAATGCAGAAATTATTTTAAAAGAGGCTGACAAGGGCGGCGCCGTTGTTATTATGAACAGAGAGCATTATAAAAAAATGGTCTTGGATCAGCTAGAAGACTCCAAAACATACAAGACCACAACAAATAATTGTGATAAAATAGTTCTTAAGAAAATTAAAGAACATTGCGAGAAGTTTAAAAATGAATTAACTAACGATGAAATTGAATACTTGACCAGTTTTCAAATGAGAACTAGCAATTTCTATGGTCTCCCAAAAATTCATAAATCTAAATTAATAAAAGAGGCAATCGAAAAACAAAAATCCTCTTACATCGAGTGCCTTGAACCCTCCGATTTGAAGATTAGACCTATCGTTGCTGGACCATGCTGTCCAACAAGAAACCTTAGCGACCTTATTGATAAAATTATCAAGCCACTTCTCCAACACGTGAAAAGCCACGTAAAAGACAACCTTGACTTTCTAAAAGAATGCTCAAGAGAGAATAACGAAAATACTAGTCTTTTAACATGCGATATAGTAAGTCTCTACACGAACATTCCACACAAATATGGTCTTGAGGCACTTAATCATTGGTTGGATAACTACAAAGAATCTATTAATGATAGATTCTCAAAGGAATTCATCCTAGAGTCCGCAGATATCGTCTTAACAAACAACAATTTTAAATTCAACGATATCTTCTACAACCAAATTGATGGGACTGCGATGGGAACTATATTTGCCCCGACATACGCAGATTTAACGATAGGTTTCTTAGAATTAGAGCTCTACAGAAGGATCGAACAAAAATGGAGTAGAGAAGTAAAAAACATTTTTGTTAAAAACTGGAAAAGGTACTTGGATGATTGCCAAATGCCGATTAAAACCTCTCAAATAGATCCTAACGAGTTGCTATCTGTTCTCAACTCGATTAACAAGAGCATACAATTCACTCTAGAAATGGACAACCAATCGATTCCATTTCTAGACATTCTTATTAAAAGAAACAGTGAGAAAATTTGGATGGATCTATACCATAAACCTACAGATACACGAAGATGTGTTGAATTTTCATCGTGCCATCCAAATCACTGCAAAAGAAACATCCCTTTCTCTCTCGCTAGAAGAATCCGTGTCATATGCGAAGATGACACAGAAAAGAATCAGCATCTTATTGAATTAAGAGAAAACCTTACAAAACAAGGTTACCCGAGAGAGCTAATCAATAACGCTTTCAGAAGAGCTGAAAGTATCCCTAAAGAAGACCTCAGAAAGCCAAAAATAAAAGAGGATAACAAAAATCTTGTACCGTTCATAACAACGCACAACCCCAATAATCCACAGGTTTTTTCTAAGGTTAAAGCAGCCCTGGACACATTAATATCCAACGAAATAAAAGGTTTCCATAAAGATCTAAAATTAATCCAATCAAAACGCCAGGGCAATAATTTGAAAAAAATCTTAACCAAAGCTGAATTCACAAGCAAAGTACAAGGTGTCCATAAATGTGGAAACAAACGTTGCGAGTGTTGTAATTGTCTTCTCTTAGGAGACAGTTACACATTCAAAAATACGCAAAGAAGGTTTGAACTAAAAAGTTATATGTCTTGCGATAGCTCAAACCTCATATATGTCATCATTTGTCCTACGTGCGGTGAAGAATATATCGGAGAAACAGGTTTAAATAACACCAAACTCCGAGATAGAGTCAGAGTATACCGGCAACACATAAGGGATCCACGTTACCAAGTTTTAAAAGTTGAGGGTCATTTAAGAACTTGCGGTGGTGGCAAATTTAAAATATTCCCTTTCCTTCAAATCAGATCTAATGATACTGACCTAAGAAAAGTTTACGAAGCAAATTTTATTAAGAATTTCAAAGTAAAACTTAACGCTATTTAAATACTGGACAAATGAGACTCGGGAAAATTATGCTGAATATGCATAAATTGTAATAGAAAAAATCCAAGTGACGTCAATTTTGTAATTTTTTATTTAACGTCACTTATTTTGTAACAAAGGGCAACATTCTTTATTTCTATAATGGCTGACGAGGCGCCCAGAAGCGTCGAAATATATTCCTAAGATATTTTTTATAGAAATTTTAAACTAGTCATCTTCTTTTCATCCTTTTCATATATATACAACTGATGGATGGATATGTAAAAACTATTCTTTCATGTATATAATAAAAAGAAATTGGCAAAGTTAATTAAAATGTCTAATACGAAATTAAATTTCAATTTCGAATTTTGTACTGGAA
>JBCCLN010000341.1:0-3852 GCA_039026865.1 Bacteroidota bacterium
AAAGAACCGACCTTACAAAGAGCTATAGCTAAAATAAAGATGAAATTGGCTAAGAACTAAACGTTAGCTTCTGAAATCAATTTGGAAAGGACGAAATTGATACTTTTTCTCATCAATTTCTGCCCCGAATCTGGGGAATTGTGCCTAACGTCCATGTATGAGGCGTGTGCTCTCACTTAGTGGACTGCACTAAAATAGTGAAGTCTGCCAGTGCTTCCAAAGTTTGAAGAAAGCACTGCGTTCTGAAGTGAAAAAATCCCGCGATCTGAAGTTTCCAAACAGCACAAAATCTGATCGGTGGTAGACGTAACGGTCAAGTTCAGATTCAGTTTGTAGGAAGCACGCAAGCACATGCCTTATACATTTTGTTATGGCTCGTTTATGGGTTTATTTGAATTGGAGTTCCGATAGGTACGGCCTCATAGAGTTCTTCAATTTCGGAGTTTGTTACTGCGATACATCCGTCCGTCCAGTCTAATAATCGTTGGAATTTCCCAATCCACCCGTTCCCGTTTTTAAGTCCATGGATTTTGATATCACCACCGGGGTTAGACGTCTTCATTTTGTCTTGAGCGTTAGGATATGATATGCCCAAGTTTAGATGAAACTGGCTGTTCGGATTCTTATCGTTAATGTAGTAAAGTCCTTCAGGCGTTCGACTATCTCCCTGTTTTTCTTTATGACCTTCGGGATTCCCTCCAAGTGAAATTTTGTAGGTTTTAATGAGTTTGTTGTTCGACCAGAGTTGCAGTCTGCGTTCTGATTTGTTTACTACGAGTTTGTTAGCAGTTAGTCCTTCTGGAAGTTTTTGTTCAGGCCACAAGTAGAAGCCAGTTAAGAGTCCAATTGGAACGAGGGAGATGATGAGTGTTCGAACTAGTTTCACTTTGCTCTGTGCTCGATGAGCCATAACGACCAGCTAAGCTCCGTAGGCTTGCTCTGTCAAATATCTATAAAAGTATCTTTTAGCACTGCCTTTTGCAAATGGCTCAGTTAGTCTATGGAGCTTAGCATCTGTTAGGTTTTCGTGCATTTTTCCGTCCTGTTTCTGCATTCGTGTTAGTTCGTCCGTCCGGTGCGATGGGAGCAGCCATACTCTTTGGCAGGTTTTGGTTTGTGGGTTGATCCGTGTGACCTGGCAATGTGTATGGATGTTAGGGAGGGCATCAAGAGAAGGATCCTCTTTTCAAAGCTTGCTCAGCATCGTACCAAGTCGCTGAAATAAATTCTTGCATTTCTTTGACAAACATTTTCATCACATCAGAATTGATTGGACAATCTTTATGCTGATCCCTTACCTCCTCAAAAACACTTCTTTTCTCAAAAGGCAACCTTTTCGCTTTACGAAGTAGGAATACGTTATCAATGTCCGTCAATCTAACATCTTCTGGTTTCATGTCAAGGTATTCCACAAGTGCATAATACTTTGAAAGAGGGCAACCTTGTTTCAATCTCGAGGCGGTTCCAGCACATTCTTGAAACATCGTTTTGTCATAGTTAACTTTGACTTCAGCTGCTAGTACAGCTAGAAATAACTTGCCATTAGCCGTTACTTTCTTCTCGAATTTTTCGTTGGGAGAGAATTGGTAGAATATACTTTTCCCAATGGTAAAATCTTGATCTTTCTGTTTCAGAACGATCTCTGGTCGTTCGGTCAATGCGTCTATGCTACTTGGTCTGAAGGTTAATGACATAAAAGCTGTTTGGCTTCCAGTTTCTATACCTTTAGGAAGACCTGTTAGAACATCATCATGAACCAAGTGAATTAGAAACTCTTCAATTACACTGTTGTCTAATTTCAGTTGTCCCTTCTGCCTTTTTAGGAAAGGGCTTCCCTTTTTAGCAATTAGGTCAAC
This sequence comes from Bacteroidota bacterium, assembly GCA_039026865.1. GTDB lineage: Bacteria > Bacteroidota > Bacteroidia > Cytophagales > Cyclobacteriaceae > Ekhidna. The sequence goes on from JBCCLN010000341.1 coordinate 1,857, forward strand.
TTCTAAGAAATCTTTATAGCTGTTGAGCAAACTTGTCATTTCCTCAACTCTTTTATCACCCTTGCTTGAAAGTTTGGTGAGTTCACTTGACCAAAGTTCAAATTGCTTAAATGCCTCCTCAAGCAGTGATTTATCGTCTTTTGCTTTTGGGTTATTTATAGCAGCAATCAGTTTGTCTCTGTGTGGAGTAAGACCCATTTATTCAAATATTGGTGACGGTTTAACATTATTTAGTTTCAGATATACATCCCTGAAATCGCATATTACATCTGTTGGTGCGACTTTCTCGGCTTCTTTCAAGTGGCTTTCTGCAATGGTTACTGCGTTTTTAGGATTAGGTGGGTTTTTCCCCTGTTTTTCAAAAATTAGAATATCTTCAAAAATACGTTGGCCAAATTTGTTCGAAAAAGACCTTTCCTCACGCCCTTTTATTTCATATCCTCCCATATCGGATATTAGATGGGAAACAATCTCTCCATTGTAGAAAGGGGTTTTTCGAACGTTTGATTCTCTACCTACTACCATTACCAATCTTCCACCATCTTTTAAAGAATGCCAAAAATTATTGATTGAGGCTTCCATATCGAGACAATATTGCACAACAGTTAACAATCTATTTCCTCTGTTCTTTCTGTTTGACCCAAATTCTGAATGAGCAACATCAAGGATATCGTATTTAAATGCTTCTGTTACTGCACGATAATTTTGATGGTAGTTAAACACATTGATATAAGGGGGGCTCGTTAAAATCAGGTCAATGTTGCCTTGATAATGCGTTGAAATGGTTCTCGCATCCGAGTTGAGCACATGGATTTCAGAGTCACAAAAAGGTAGATTAAGGAGTGACTTCTTCAAAGAGTTAAAAGAACTACGTAATGATTCTTTTACTGTTAGTTTTTTATCCTTTTCTGATAGGAAAAGTAAATTCATGAGAAATGGAAGAAATTCATGATTGTCAATATTTTGAATCTCTTTCGATACATTTATTAATCCTCTGTAGGCAGTTCTATAATCTTTGGCATCTGCATAAATTGCTTGACCATTTAATTTAGATACTACAGGAGTGAGTTCCTTCCCAATTTGAAAAAGTAATTCATGCCTCTGAGCTAGGTTGAGAATGGAATATTTGTAGAATGAAGCCATTTGATAAGCAGCAGGATTTATCTCAAACCCAACACTTGAATAACCTTTAACTGCGGACTCTATGAGAACTGTTCCACTACCAGCAAATGGGTCTGCTATTAAAGCGTCTGGTTGAAGGTTCGCTGAATCAAGAATGTATTCGACAAATTCTGGAGTGAATTGCCCTCTCCAATTAAAAATATTGGATCTTTTCTTCTGTTGGACGTCTAATTTCTCTTGGATTAAGTTCATGTCTTTTGCACATTTTTCCTTTTGTACTCCATTTGTTGTTCTGCTACTTTCAGAGCTTCGAGTCCCAGCTCTTCGTCCGAAAGTTCATAAGTGATTTTGTAGCTTAAAAACTTAATTTGAAGTTCTTGAGCATCCAAATTGAAAACATTGGCTAAGATCGGTACCATATCTCTTGATGGTTGCCTTTCATTTCGCTCAATTTTGCTTAGAGTAGATTGATCAATATCTAAGTGAGCAGCGAGCTTTCTTAGTGGCATTTTTGCACCTTCTCGAATTTGCCGAATATACTCTCCGAAACTTTCCATAATTGTCTGGAATTTTTATTCTTGACAAATTTGTCAAATATTTATTTGGGAAACAAATTCAGTTCGCAGAAAGAGGGATGGAAGATTTTAGCTCTTTTGGTTTTTTAGGGTTGGCGTTGTGGTGGCAAAAACCAAATGTGCTAAAATGTGTGGTGGGTCTACGTCACGGCATGAAACCTAACGGGCGCGTGTAAAAATCGTGCCCCTCAAGTAAATGACTAGCAAAGTAGCATATTTTGTGTTTCGTTCCTATCTGATGTCCTTTGATCTGTGCCTTAGCCATCCAGTTTGATTCATGCTTGGCCAGGACAAATCAA
>JBCCLN010000342.1:0-3825 GCA_039026865.1 Bacteroidota bacterium
GAGATGAGGTAACACGTTGAATAGGAGGTAATTGATTTTGAATGAGAGGACAATATCGTTCCCCAAATTTGAGGAATCAAAAATCATTCATTATGAATATTAAACTGCTGTAAATCAATCACTTGAATCAACTCGCCATTATTTGTGGTGAATAATGCGGGTTAAAATAGATTCAATGATAAGCGTAATTCTCGAAAAACTTGCTCTGTCAGCTATAAACATTGTTTTCTCACAAAAGATGCCGCTTTCTTAGAGACACTGTTTATTTTGAAATATGAAGTTGGATTTCAAGAATTGGTCAGACTATCATCATCAGATTTATCGCATATATCACGGGATTATCGCCTTTTCTTTGATCCCTTTTTTTCTGGTTTTTCTTGAATTAGAGGTCGCTGATATCAAAAAGGAAAGAATTTCTACCGCGTGGATTTATGTTGTTCTGATCATCCTGATCCCAACCTGTGTTTTACTTATGTGGAGCGTATGGAAAGGCAAAGGATGTAGCTACCGAAATTTAGAAGATGGCCAGCTCAAAGATAAATTGATCGAATTCAGAAGAGTAGAGATTAAAAAATACCTGATATCGGAACTGATCTGTATATTGGGGCTTTTAGGGCTTTGGCTTACAGCTCATTATTTATTTGTTATCATCTACTTTGCTGTGTTAGCACAATTTTCATTTTTGCGTCCCTCAGAGGATCGTTTAGTTAGAAACATGAGGTTGACAAAAGACGAAAGAAAAAGGTTGCATCAAGGAAACATTTAAAAAACATGCTCAGGCATTTTTTTGCGTTATCATGTCATCCACCTTGAATCTTCAAAGCGTAACACCAAAAGTAATCGCATTTAAGGTGGCGTTCTGTCCATCACGGTTGATAGGCCCTCTTCCTTCAGAAAATACTTCGTTGAGGTCATAAAGAACAAAGATTTCCAGACCTTTCCATCCTACCTGACCTCTAAGCCCATATCTAAAGTTTTGTAGGTAGAAGTTATCAGATTCTTTATCCTTTTCGGTATTGCCGTCTTCTTCAAATTTAAATTTTGTATGAGAGCCTAGTCGATAACCAGCGTATCCTCCAAGCCCAAAGCGAAAACCTTTTTTTGAATACCTTTTAATCCGCACACCAGAAGACTCGTAGCTGGTTACTTTTCTTATACCTCTTGAGAAATCAAACATTGGTACAATGTGAACATTTACAAATGAGGCCGTTAGCTTGCTTTTTGATCCATTTAACCCTTGAGGTGCTGGGTTAAACTCGATGGCTTCTACTCCTTCTACTATTACAAAATCGGGATCCTGAAGTTTCCAGTTGTACCAGCTTACTCCTAGTCCCCATTCAAGAAATAAAGGACCGCCTACCCAGGTTTTGTTGACGCTATTAAGTGCCACATACCATGAGCCAAAAGGTTTTACAGAATAGGGGGCATTATTTTCATCAGGAAATTGCCCGTCTTCCAACCAATTATTTATTCCAAGATCTATATTAAAATGATGTGATGTCCGATCTACCCTCTTGGCATCATAAGTAACCTTTCGTCTATCTTCCCAGTCATCATTGTCCCAATCTTCAATTTCATCTGGGTCTACGTCTACCTCAATACCTCCTAATTTTACCCTTACTTTATCATCATTGATTTCCCAATCTTTCATTTCTATTTCACTGTTTTCATTAACATAAGCTTTCCCGTCTTTGATTTCCATGTACTTCACACTATCGGAAAGTTGTTCGTTTAAATCTCTGATCATTTGATTGATATCGTAGTTTTGTAAAGTAGCTAAGTCTGCTTTGTTCTGTGTTATAATCACTATTTTACTCTGATTACTTAGCTCGATGATAACAGTATCCCCTTGATCATTATCATTGTAGAAGGCAAAAGAAAATGTGGAAAGTAGTATTAAAATGAGCGGTAACAGTGGTTTTACTCTGCTATCCGGTATAGGCTTTTGTGTATTCATAAATTTGCTCTTTAAGTTGTTTAGATTTCCAGTGACTTATGGAATCATTGCATTTCTTACCTTCTTGTTCTTCAATCCACCATTTAGTAGATTATCCTTTGCCGTTTTGATGTCGGCTAACATTTCTCCAGGATCAATTTTATCGGTAAATGCAATGAATTTCTTAAAAACGCCTATACTGTCACTTTTTATAGGCAGTTTTTTAGCCACTCTAGCATCAGAGGCAATGTATGTTATTTTTACAGCATCGTACTTTGTTTTTTCTTCTATCACTTCTGCTAATATTTTTTTTGATGGATGCATTGCAAGTATGGGTATTGGTGTTTCTTCTATCGTCATTATCGCTTTTATTTTCGGTTCTGGAGTCCTGAAAGGCTGATCTGAAGCGAACTCTTTGTTAGTATGTTTTCCAACATAGTGAATTGCTACGTTTTTCTGTGCCATTTTACTTGATGCTTTTGTTACAGCTTGCGCATATTTTTTATCTTTCAATTCTGCAGCGATAGGAATGGTGAAATAAAGCTTATTAGCTCTGGTAGGGTGATCTACTTGTTGAAGAGCAACCTGATTGATTAAGGTTTGATCAGGCCATGTTACCCATGTAAGCAAGCATAGAACAATGGAGGCTGCTACCCAGTAGAAGACTGGTCTTTTCTTTCTTCCAATTTGCTTTTCTACTTCATTCCACGCCTTTGGGTTAGGTATAAGTTCTATCCCGTCCAGCTTTTCCCTAAAGAAACGGTCAAAATTGTGTTGATCCATTTGTAACTTTTATTTCAATTTTTTTTTCTAACTCGACCAGTTTAGTTTGTAACCATTTTCTGGCTCTACTTAATTGAGATTTGGAAGTATTTTCATTTATATCGAGTTGCTTTGCTATTTCTGCATGAGAATATCCCTCTATTGCATAAAGGTTAAATACTGTCCTGTAGCCTACGGGTAACTCATTGATCAATTTTAAAAGATCTTCTTCGCTCAATCGATCTTCCATTACAATTAAGTTAGGGTTGTTAAATACTTCTTCTATGTCGCTTTGTAATGACATATTTCTATTTTTTCGGATATACATCAAACAATCATTAACAACAATTCTCCGTACCCATCCCTCAAAGCTACCATCTCCTTTAAACTGATCTAATTTCTTGAATACTTTTACCATACTACCAATCAATACGTGTTCGGCTTCCTCCCTTTCTTTAATGTATCGCGTACATACCCCCAACATCTTGGGAGCCAAGCGGTCATATAACTTACGTTGCGCGGATGGTTTGCCTTTTCTGCATCCATCAAGTAATTCCTCCTCAGTTAGTGATTTATCGATTCGCAACATGTTTGTAATCTTCATGAAATAGATGCAGCTGATTTTCTCTTGGTTGCTCTTAGCTAATAAAATTTTTTAAAATTAAAGAATACGATGCCTTGTGAGCATAAAGAGATGAAGCTGTGATAGTGCCTCTGGCATTTCAATGGATTCTTTCCAATTCGTCACCATAAACCTGATATTTATTCTCCTCATGGCAGAAAAAGTCAATAAAACCGAGGGGATGCTGTGACGCTAAAAATAAATTCACTTCAAAAATAACATTTGAGATTACCACAAAGTCATTAGAATCCTTTGAAAAACTCGCCTTTTGGCCCAACTCTTCGTTACTCAAAATTTCAAAAGCCTCATTTACGACCAGTAAACTATGTTTTTGCAATTCTGAAAGCTTCGATTTGAACCAAAAATCCAGTTTTGCAAAGGATTCCATTAATGAAAAAATTGAAACCTTACTTTTAAAAAGATTTATCCCGAAAAATTCGGGTGTTATTCATTGAGATGATGTAACGCGTTGAATATAAGGTAACTGATTTTGAATGGATGACAA
>JBCCLN010000343.1:0-3743 GCA_039026865.1 Bacteroidota bacterium
AAAATCAATGACTTAAAAGTTCAACTTAAAAGTGATAAAGCAGATATACTGAGGTGGATGTTTATTTTCTGGGTTGGACAGATAGGTGCCATCTTAGCAATCCTTAAACTGTTCTTTTCATAAGCAGTCAACATTCTTATGCCTGAAATCATAAACGGAATAAGGGTATCAAAGGAAATAAAACAAGAGATTTCTCAAAAGGTAACCGCCCTTAAAGCAAAAGGGAAAAGAGTTCCTCATCTAGCGATTATCTTAGTTGGTGATGATGGAGCAAGCCATACCTATGTAAATGGGAAAATCAATGCTTGTAAAGAAGTAGGGTTTGATTTTACTCTTATGCATTTTGCGAATACTATTGCCGAGGAGAAACTAATCAAACACATAGAACAACTCAATGAAGACGATGATATAGATGGGTTTATTGTCCAAATCCCTCTTCCTGATCATATATCAGTAGAAAATATTACTGAAAAAATTGTATCTCATAAAGATGTAGACGGTTTTACCAATCAAAATTTTGGCAGTATTGTTTCCCGTAAGCAATTACTATTGCCGGCCACACCTTTTGGAGTAATGGAGCTCATTCGGCGTTATGATATACCTACTCAGGGAAAAAGGTGCGTGGTGGTGGGAGCATCTCGAATTGCTGGCGCACCACTAAGCTTGATGATGCTACAAGATGGTGGAGCAACCGTCACTGTTTGCCATAAATTCACAGAAGATTTATTGAGCCACACAAGAGAGGCAGATATTCTGATTGTTGCAGTAGGTAGGCCCGGGCTAATTACTGAAGATATGGTGAAAGAAGGGGTAGTAGTGATTGACATAGGAATAACCAGAGTAAAGGATAATTCCAGAAAATCTGGATTCAGGCTGATCGGAGATGTGGTATATGATGAAGTAGCTCCAAAAACTAGTTATATAACCCCGGTTCCAGGTGGCGTGGGTCCAATGACCATTGCATCACTTCTAGTAAATACCCTCAAAGCCTACGAAGTGAACCATGCGTGATCCGGAGTTTTTGCCTGTAATGGAATCTTTCTATACCATTCAGGGAGAAGGTCATTTTTCAGGGACACCAGCCTACTTTGTTAGACTAGGAGGATGTGATGTGGGATGTGTATGGTGTGATGTGAAGGAATCCTGGGATGCCTCTCAATTTAAGTGGATACACATTAATTCAATCGTAGATCAAGCTAAAAACTCTGGCGCAAAAATGGTGGTAATTACGGGTGGTGAGCCATTTATCTATAACCTATCTGGTTTAACCCAGACCTTAAAGGTGAACGCCTTGCAAACAAATATTGAAACCTCAGGGGCTCATCTGATCTCCGGAAAGTGGGATTGGATTTGTTTTTCACCGAAAAAATTCGGTAAGCCCCTAAAAGAGTTTTATCCTAGGGCCAATGAGCTAAAGATTATCATTTATCATAAAAGTGACTTAGCGTGGGCTGAACAACACGCCCAAAAAATGAAGGTAGGATCAAAGCTCTACATGCAACCAGAATGGTCAAAAGAAAAAGAAATGACACCCCTGATCGTTGATTTCATCAAGAAGAATCCTAAATGGAAAATATCTCTTCAGATTCACAAATACATGAACATTCCTTGAGAATAGTTGCTATCATTATTTTCTTGCTCACTTCCTGTTTTACTTTTGGCCAGAACCTATCAACACAAAGTAAAAAAGCGAGTAAATACTATTTAAAAGCAGAAAAAAAGCACAGAGAAAGAGATTTTATAGGTGCTATTGATTTTTTAGAGGAAGCGGTAAAGGCTGATCCTTTATTTTTCGAAGCCTTTATCCGAATGGGCAGCCTATATAACGCATTGGGGAAAGAGGATTCTGTCTATTCAAAATTTTCGCAATATATAAAAATAGCTCCCAATCCTGTTGTTTCCATTTTAGAGAGATTGGCTTTCATGTCTTTCGATAGAGGACATTACCATAGATCAAATGAATACTTGACGAGTCTTCTTAAAAAAGAACCGGAAAAATCGAAAGAGAGGGAAATTAGTATATTGAGTGAAAGCATAAAGTTCTCTCTGAACCAAATCAAAAATGCCGTTGAACTTAAAATAACAGAACTACCAAAGGAGATTAATAAATACAAGCTCCAATATCTTCCGGCGATGACGGTTGATGATAATACACTGGTTTATACCAAAAGAGATCAATTTAGTAGCGATGAAGATATTGTGATTAGTTTTAAAAAAAAGGGTAGATGGAGTAATTCTATATCTATTTCAGATCAAATAAATACATCCCTCAACGAAGGAGCGGCCACCATATCAGCAGATGGAAGAACCATGATTTTTACTTCATGCGATCGCAAAGATTCTTATGGAAGTTGCGATTTGTATATAAGTAGGAAAGTAGGTGATCGATGGTTAGGACCCAGAAACCTGGGAAGTAGGGTAAATACTAAATACTGGGAATCTCAACCTTCTTTATCAGCAGATGGCAAAACACTTTTTTTCGCATCGAATAGACCTGGAGGCTTTGGCAAAAGAGATCTTTGGGTTACCTATTTTAGGGATAACCTTTGGACCAACCCTTCTAATTTAGGAGAAAAAGTGAATTCTTTTAAAGATGAAACCACTCCTTTTATACATTTCAATAATCAAACCTTATTCCTCTCGTCCAACAGTTATCCAGGCATGGGAGGGTTTGACCTTTTTAAGGTAGATAAAGTGGATTCATTATGGACTCACCCCGAAAATTTGGGATATCCTATTAACACTTACAGAGATGAGGTAGCTTTGTTAATAAATGCAGAAGGCGATAAAGGCTATTTTGCTAAAGAGGTTAAAAAAAATAGGGAAATACTTGATAGTAGAATAGTCGGCTTTGTGATTCCACATCACATTCGACCCCAAAAGTCTTATTTCTTAACCGGAAAAGTTGTAAATAAAAAAACTCAAAAACCTTTAAAGGCTTCGTTACAAATTGTAGATATATCCACAAATGAACTATTATACAATAACTATTCGGACTCTATTACAGGTGATTATTATATGGTTCTTCCAAGGGGTAAAGATTTGGCAGGTTACATAAAAAAGAAAGGATACCTCTACAAAGACTTTAGTTTTTCAACGAGTCAGAGTGACTACGTTTACTCAGATACGATGAACATAGAACTCCTTCCAATTCAAGAAGGAGAATCTATTATCTTAAAAAACATCTACTTTGAAATAAACTCCTATGATTTAGATGATCGTTCGAAATCAGAAATAGAAAATGTACATGAGCTACTGCTTGAAAATCCTAAGATTTCAATTGAAATAGGAGGTCATACAGACAATATTGGAACAAAAGAATACAATAAACTACTCTCTCTAAAAAGAGCCGAATCGGTTTACAATGCACTTGTTGAGAAAGGAATCAAAGAAGAAAGATTAAAGTACACGGGGTATGGAGATTCTAGACCTTTAAACCCTAATACCAATGAACTCAACCGCAAATCCAACCGAAGAATCGACTTTCGTGTCCTACGAGCAGAACAATGAAAGGTTGTAATTTTTGCTAAGTTCTTAACAAAAATCATTCAGAATTTATTTGAGGTAAAACTTTTAGTGGTAACTGAAAATTTGGTGACGAAGCCAAAGAATTTTTTTTTCAACTAAAAAATACTGATCAACTTCAAAACCAGTGTTTCAGATGAGTTGATAGGCTTCAACCGATTTGTTAATTAATCTTAAAATCACATATCTTTCGGGTTTAAAGTATTGAATGTTTAACA
>JBCCLN010000344.1:0-3708 GCA_039026865.1 Bacteroidota bacterium
AGCGTTTAATCCCGAAATATTTCGGCTAAACCAAACCAAATTAAAAGAAAAACGAAGTAAAAGCCTTGAACAACAACTGGCTGCCCTAAAGAAGGCTGCTTAAGGTGGGTATAAGGTGGGTTAAATAAGTATTTTGATAACCAAGTATCAGGAAAAAAGATCATCTCAAAAATTGAAAGTGGGTTTTTAGAGGTACCCATAACCTTTTTTATGAGGAAACCACCATCATTTCTTGTATTCTAAGTCAGTGGAGAACTCTTGAGAATACATAAATAGTATCAAAACCGGAAATCTTCTCAATCAGTTTTTACTACTTCCCATGTATGATCTGACAGCAGACGCACTTCCGCATCAAAAAGCTCATATGGAAAAGAACTACCCCACTCTTTTGGACTTATCAAAGACAACACATCAGTTCCATCTGATTTTGTGTAGAGATAATAGACTTTACCTATGACAGGCTTAAAAGGTGCGGAAGCTTGATAGATTCTCTCCGATACTTCAACCCTCTTCTTCAAATACTTTGCTTGATTTATCAAGGTTTCCATTTGCTGATAAAGTTGTCTGAATTGCCTGTCTGTTTGGTCATGCATCGCAGCAATAGCATTACCTTTTATTCTGCCCTTATCTTCTGGTTTTATCATAGCACTTCCTGCATGATGTGCATATTCGATAAGACCAGGAAGATCGGCTATTTTGTCTTTGTCCTTTTCCAGGTCAATAGTGGATATATCTACCTTGTTTTTACTCATCCGAAACTTCTACTTCATCTTTTTTCCATGGAGCAACTGTCTTTCTGCTAAAGTCAATAGCAATTAGTACTAGAATAATGACAAAAATGATCGCTCCAAAAAAGAAATATTTCTTAGACTTTGTCATGACTTCAAGAACTTGCAAATTTGAGGAATAGTTTTAAATATATGATTGTAGAAGGCAAAGTACTTGAGAAGTTCGATACTCAAGAAATCAAAGAAACATTTAAAAAAAGAGAGTTTGTTTTAGAATATGCAGAGAATCCTCAATATCCGGAGTTACTGAAATTTGAATTGATTCAAAGCAATTGTGACCAGCTTGACCCTATAAATATAGGTGATAGTGTTACAGTAAATTTTAACTTAAAAGGCCGAAAATGGACTGATCCTAAGGGTGAAGCAAAATACTTTAATAGTCTGCAAGCATGGAGAATTGACAAAAAAGAATCTATAGATCAGGAAAAACCACCATCAGCCTCGGAAGAGTGGATAAAGGAAGACTTTTCTGGGGACGATGATCTCCCATTCTAACGCCTTTTTCTAAACGTTATAGGAATGTAATCATCAGTTGGGAGTCCGAGGTGTGCTAAATCCCATTGTTTATCGTAGCCGTTCACTAATTGTCTGATGCATTCAACACGATCTTCCGTAGGATACGGACAATCGTCCCAATGAAAAATCTCAATACGGTATTGATATTGCTTTTTTATGCCATTTACACGCACATCTACTTCAATATCTTGTTCTTCATTGATCTCTGGTATTTCTATACCTATTATTCCCATATTCGTATCATTTTAACTATCAAATTGGTCAAATAACATACCGAAAATAGCAACCGACTATCTATCAGTTTGTTATAGAATAATCATGCTAAGTGGAATTCATTTCTGTACACTTTTTTGTACAAAATCGTAAAACCATTTCTTATCTGATACTATTCCGAGTAGAGCAGGATGTTATCTTCCTGCTCACTCACAAACCCGTACGGTCAGCTTTCCAGCTTACGGTGCCTTTCGAACCAGTTTCGGGTGTTACTCATTGATTTTCTGTTCTTGGTCTCCTAAGTTTTTATCTCATCAAAGGTGAAAATTTCTTGTTTTTATCTCAAGGTAGTATTGAAAAAATCTCCACCACTCCCTCTGGTCGAGGGTCATATTTAAAGTGTTTATAAGCAATAACAAAAAACTCTTAGACTCTCTTTCTCTCATCGTATTTGCTACTTGGTATATCGCTCTAAAAAAGAAGAAATAATTTCTCTAGGTTTCCATATAATAAATGGATAACCTATAGCTATATTTCTCAATCCTTGTATTATCATTCCCATAACGAACATTAAAACAAAAGCAAGAGTATTGTATGTGAAAATCAAACCTATCATAATTACAATGACTATTGTTATTAATATAAAATAAATTTTTGCTGTCATTTAAACATTAAATTTAAATATCTACTGAAGTAATTTTTGTCAATCGAAACGATACGTCTTCCACATTATTTGATAATCTATCGTTTCCTAGATCAATCTCTTCCGTTAGTATACTATGTTTTCAATCTTCTTAATGTAGTCAAGCACATCTTTTTTATTTCTAGTTAATATGATGTGACACATGGAATATAAGGTAATTGATTTCGAGTGAAAGGACAACATCGTTCCCCAAATTTGAGGAACCAAAAATCATTCAGAATGAACATTAAACTACGGTAAATCAATTACTTGAATCAACTTACCACTATTGTTGGTGAATAATCTTATAGGGTTAGTTTTAGAATTTTTTCAGATTAGCTAATTAAATATTAGAATCTTTTGCAAAACCGGATTTTTGGTTCAAATCGAGGCTTTCGGAATTTCAAAAACGTAGTTTACTGGTCATAAATGAAGCTTTTTGAAATTTTGAGTAACAAAGAGTTGGGCCAAAAGGTGGGTTTTTCAAAAGATTCTATTAATATAAATGTTAGCTCTCTCAGTAAGAAACTGTCCTACGAACCAGTAGTGCGCTCTGGTAGTGAACATTCCGGGAGGTTCTTACGGAGGTGATTAAGTGCTTTCGTAATGTGTTTTTTAATCGTATTGTCGGAAATAGAAAGGAGTTTAGCAATTTTCTTATGTGATAACCCTTTTTCCCTGCTTAGCAAGAACACCTCTTTGCACTTAGGTGGTAGTTGATTTACATAATGACTTACTTGCTCTGAAAGCTCGCTAAGATATATTTCCCTTTCAGTTGTATTTTCTACAGGGTGTAACTCTTTTACGATTGTTGATATATAGTTATTTGATTGCTCTCTGCTTCTAAAGTAATCGTATACTTTATGCTTGACTGCCTTGGCTAAATAACGTCTCCATGAATCTTCATTCCAGGTTTCTTTATATAAAACATCTCTTCGTTCCCAAAGTGAAGTAAAAATCTTTGAGGCAGTATCTTCACTTAGGTTTACATCGCCTAAATAACGATAACAAACGGAATATACATACTCAACATACTGTTCATATATCACTGTAAAGCCTGCTTCAGTGCGTATGTCAGGTTTAGTACTTTCTTGCTTTCTCTTTGATATAAACATTCATCAACTTGATAATCCATCACAGTCTTGTCCTAAGGGATATACCACATTCGGCTAGTTGGAATTATTCTAAATAAGTAAATGTATATTTTAGATTGATTCGCACCAAAAAATATTATCAAAAGATAGTTATTTCTCAATTTTGGAGAAAATAGGGATGTTGAAGGAGTGCAAAAAAAGAGGTACGTGTATAACTATCTAATAGCATCTTATTTAACCCACCTTATACCCACCTTAAGCAGCCTTCTTTAGGGCAGCCTTCTTTAGGGCAGCCAGTTGTTGTTCAAGGCTTTTACTTCGTTTTTCTTTTAATTTGGTTTGGTTTAGCCGAAATATTTCGGGATTAAACGCTTCTTTTTTAGTCCTCATATGAAAATAGATGATCGCCATTTTA
>JBCCLN010000345.1:0-3701 GCA_039026865.1 Bacteroidota bacterium
GCCCCGGGTACAAAACCTCGACAGAAAATGTCGGGGTTTTTTCTTCTATGTACATCGTTTATGCCATATCAAGACTGACAAGAACCTACATATACGTTGGCCTTACCTCTAATCTTCAAAACCGCATCGAAAGGCACAATAAAGGCTACGAAAGAACTACCAAACCTTATGCCCCTTTCAAGGTCATCTACACAAAAAAATTTCCTACGAGACCGGAGGAAAGGTCACATGAGAAACATATGAAATCAGGAAGCGGAAAAGAAAAACTGAGACAAATTAGAGATAATAGTGCGGGCCTGTCTACCGACAGGTAGATTCAAGTCCCGCCCCGGGTACACTGATTATCAGTCAGTAAAGAGCTTCAAGAAATTCTTGAGGCTCTTTTATTTTAATCTAGGTACAACAGTCGGACATATACAGACCTATGATGCTTGAAAAGTTCATAAGTAATGAACCATGACAAGATTAGATTCAGTTTTTCGCCAATTAGTGTTAAATCATTTTTGCGGTTCCTAACAATTCAATATCCCAATCTAAATCAGACGCTTCACCTGTTAACTTAACTTGTCCATACCTCAAATACTTTGGTTGAATGTTTATTTCCAGCTCTTTAAGCACCTTATCTGTTTTAGCTGATCTCATTCTGTTTTTTTGAGGTTTTTCGGGGTCACATGTAATAAATACTTTATCGGTGTAGGTCTTTATTCTTTCTACATCAGTTTTCTTAGGTATAAACCTACCTCCTCTCTTCCAGGGAGTTAATAATGCAGTAAAGTTTTCGGCCAGCACAAACTCCCAGAAATGATCATTGTGGCCGTTGGACGAGCCGTGATGTGCGACCTTAAACGTTCGGCACCCTGTTTCTAATTGCTTCGACGTATTTATAGCATTCCATCCAGTATCATTCCCTGGAGTATTCTCTAAATCGGCCCCAAGTATTATTACTTCATCATTGATTTTCAATTGAATCACCATGGAATAATGATTTGGGCTGGGGTTCACAATTGACCTGTTGGGATCCATAAATAGTCTATTAAACAATGCAAACTTTTTCAGTGCCTGCATAATTGACTGAGATGAAGGGGACAAAACGGAAATCTCTATATTATTACCATCAATTTGATATTTTTCCATGACTGTATCTTGTTGATATGCCTTTATCTGAATTCTCGTTTCGTGACATAAATCAACTATTCTACAAAGCTCGTTGACACCAGTATGGTTGGTATGTTTTTGATTCTTAATACCCAATAAGTTGGCAAACTCTTCAGCTCTTAGGGCTGCTGAGACCGCAAAAATAGTGTTGGTAGTACACTTTTCGACAATTTGAGAAAGGCCGCGAATATGGTCATCATGCCAATGAGTAGCAACCAAATACTTTACCTGAGTTTCTAAGTCGACCCCTAACCCATTCAAGTACTCAAGTGGCAGCGATTTAGAAGAGCCAGGATTCAAGCAAGAATCAATTACAATCCAGTTTGAATCAATACGAATTAAGACAGATTCTCCGAACGCGGATCCATTTCCAAAAATTGAGATCTCAATTGGACATGCCATAGATCATTTCCAATTCAAGCCATCAAATTTGGATTTAAATTCTTTTTGTTTGGCTTGTATATGCGTTTTCGAAAAATTGGGCAAGCGTCTAAACCTTATCATTGAAGTTCGCTTCCTTTGTCCTTTAAAAGTTTCAAAGCCAACACTCCAATAGAACACCGCTCCCTTTTTGACGTATTCTCTATCTTCATCGGAAATCCAGTCCAGAGGTATGGTAGCGACTTCTTCAGTGCTATTACCGCTAAAAACACTAATCAAGTTTGCAGCTATGGACTCAGTGGAAAAGTCTGTAACCACACCTTCCCACTTTTCTATTGGGATCAAGGTATCATTTCTAACTTTGAGTTCGTTTGAGCCTTTTGGCTTTTTAACTACTATACCCTCAATAGGTTCTGAATCACTTGGATCAACGAAATATGTTGTTTCACTTTCGTCTATAAACAACTGAGTCTTGGTATCTCTTTTAACACCTAAAAATGACTGTGCAATTAATCTTGAAAGCTCAGGATCAGGTTGTGATTCATCAACTAAATCTCGAATGACGGGATTGAGTTCAATATCATCATTAAAATAAAAAGGTTGATTCTCTTTTGCGCTCATTTCAAATAAGTGTCAAGTATCTTATCTATAGCTATATAGTGACTTTCAAAATCCCTTTTCCAATTAGAAAGAAGTATCTCTCTCATTTCTTTGGCAGAATTTATGTTTGTGTGATCATTGGTCTGAATATACAAACCATTAGCAATCCTAATTGATTCTTCAACCCTAATTAGATAGTAACCTAAGTCCTCGGGTTTTGAGGTCTTGACAGATAGAGAGTTTAATTCAGGCTTATCAAAAATTGATTCCCATTTTTTTATGTCAATAATCTCATTAGATACACTTCTAAGCCTTTCCGGTTTAGACATACCGTAGTGAGATTCAAAGTTCACACCCATGGCTGTCATAGGAGTATGTTCTAATATTTCGAACATTCCAGACACCAAGTCTCTAACAATTTCATAGTAAGCTGGCTGTAAGGTATTTATAGTAAAACGATCCGGAGTGACATTAATGGACATCCAATCCAACTCAAAAACAGAGACGTTGTTATGAATAAACATCTTTTCTGCAGTTTCTGCTTCTGATGACCTAATGAGACCATTGGCCGAAAGCCAAGCAGGATGAAATATCTTCGGATTAAAGCTGCCAATAAGAACTATTGAAAGCCTTTCCAACTCTATTTTTTCAGGATTCATTTCAAAATGCCATTTGAATAAAAAATTAGCACTTGGTGCAACTCAAAAAGCTTGCTATGAACATACCGATCCATCTAAAAACAAAAGTGAATATACAAAAAAGTATCTATTCCATAAATGATAATCCGGTTAAGCACCTTACATTTAAAATTTTCTGAATTTTAATTCAAAAAAAAATTCATTGCCGCCGCAGGTCATGGACTAATCTTCAAGTATGCTTCTGCCAAACAAAAAAGCACCAATTAATCCGAGCATTGTGAGAACAAATAGACCTATTTCGTTCGGTGAATTATTAAACAAAAGGATGCCAATATACTGAGTTATACAGCTCCCAATCATAATTCTTGATAGGGTTTGAACTACTTTGGTTTTTTTAGATTGAAGTCGTCTTATTAGATTTTCAGATGCTTGAGATATTTGAGACGCAGAAACCATATCTGATTTGTGACGTTTGGACGCACGTAACGATTCATCAATCAATTGAATTATGTAATAATCTATAGACTCTTTAAACCCTTGTTAGCCGAAAGGTTTTCAGAGGTTTGTAATTTTACATAATGGCTACCCCTTAGTAAAAGACAGTACCACGTCAGAAAGTCACCGTAGATTTACCAAGTGAAACTAAAAATTTGGCGGGCTTAAAATAAATGCTTTGAGCCGGTGTCGTGCTAAAATCGAAAAAGAAAAGGGTGCTCTTTGACACCCTCTTCTTTTTTATCGCGTTAATCATTTAAAACAGACTGAGCGTAACACCTGCCTGCCCCCTTATGGAATACCATTCTGCTTGCTCAGGTCGGTTCTCATCGCCATGATAGTATCGTAGAGGCTCATTCAAGAGGTTATTAATTTCAACAAATCCCCTTAGCTTAGCAGAGAAACTGTAAGCTGCGGAGAAATCCAGGTTTA
>JBCCLN010000346.1:0-3696 GCA_039026865.1 Bacteroidota bacterium
ATCCTTTGGGGTTATGCCCGGAATGTCCCAGGGATAAGCGATACTATGATGCAAGGGATAACTTCATGGACTATGAGCCCACATCGTACGTAAGTCCCAATCTAAATGGGAATAGCTGGGTGCATTCGATCGGACGCAATACCAGGGTGTATGAGAGATATCAGATGTGGTCCGATGTTCACAACTTAAGCCTGGATGAGTATGCGCAGAAATACGGTGAGACTTACACGAACATGAACGCTTACTGGAGATACTATCAAGAAGAGCAGATGGTAAATGGAGTACAAGTGAAAAGGCCTCAATTGATCCTATCGGGTCAGGCAAGTAGTGGTTATTTTCCATTAGAAAGGACGTATGTGAGACCTGGTTCACCACAAGCAAATGGGGGTGGTAGTGATTTACCTGGAGAAATTATGGCAGGGGGGTTCTTGATTTCAGGAGCACTTTTAGCAGATGATGTTACGGGCGTTGGTGTTGTGGATGATGTGGCAATACCATTTGTTATTGCAGGTGCTGCAATTGGAGCAGGTGCAGTTTGGTTATATGAAAATGTAGATAATCCATTTGGTAATCCAAAAGATTGGACGACTAGTCGTGGAGAGGCTTATAATTGGCCTGTGCAGGCGGAACCAACTAATCCAAATGATCCTAAAAATTGGAATAATGCTCCGGATAAATATTGGAAAGCAGTAGGTGCAACTTGGTTAGGGTACGAACTTTATGATACCTGGAAAAAGACGATAAAGCCGGTGCCTATAAAACAGGATGCTACACATTATTACATTCCTAAACCGATCATACCTGGTAATTAGATGAATAGGATAAGTTTTTGGCGGTACTTGTCAAGAATATTTGGCTATAGTTGTATTGCGGTGGTTATTATAAAGACTTTCTTTTTTAAGGATGTGAGTTTTTATTCGCCAATTGTTTATGTTGGGATAGCAGTATTGTCGATCTATGTGATCTCTGAAATAGTGATTTTTTTCATGAGAAGAAGAAGTAATCGTAAACCATGAATTCAATAATGAAAGAGGTAAACATTCTTGAAATTGTGCTTGGTGTTTACCTCTTTGTAAATATTATATTCTACCCAATCAACAGAGATAAGTTAGATTATCTAGTCTCAGAGGAAGTAAGTATTTATTCCTATTGGTTAAGTATTGGACTTTTTGTTGGTTTTAAGACCTGTCGGCATCAAATGACTAGAATTTTGAAAAAAAGGTATCAAGGGGAAGAGCAGATCAAGAAAAACCTACCTTTAAACTAGGGCGGATTTTTTTTAGCTAGTTTTTGACAGAGATTATTGAAGTTTTCAATATCATACTCGAAACCTAAGTCAATTGCAGATTGTAAGTCATTACATGCAGACACTGAATCAGTGAGGAAAAGATATGCCAGGGCTCTGCCATATATTACATCTGCTGATGTGGGCTCTTGGTTTACTGCGATATTATAATCATTTATTGCATTAGTATATTGTTTCAGCTTAAAGTAGCAAAGTGCTCTGTTGTAGAACAGATTTTTATAGGTTGAATCTATATTAATTGCCTCATTGAATTTTGAAATGGCATTTTTACAATTATCAATGTTTTGATCGCACATAAAAGAATATGAGATCCCCTGTCCATAAATTCCATCTATCTTAACAGAATCAATGTTGGAGATTTTTTTATATGTGCCTAGGGCTTTTTCGTACTCTTTATTATCAATATGAGCTAAAGCAATGTCAAGCAGTTCCTGTTCAGTTTTCCGCTGAAAGCAAGCTTGTAATACCAGAGTTAAAAATGTAAGGGTAAGGAAGTTAGTAGCCTTTTGAATGTCCATGTAACTACACGTTTTGCAGGACATTAGAGAGCGAGTCTTTGAGTCGTTTTTTAGCGAACAAACTGTCGATAATCTTAAAGACAGAAAGCTTCTCATCTTCATCCAACTGCTCAATGAGTCTGAGCTTTTCCATAATGGTTTTATCAGCAGAATCAATGTCTTTGAAAATCTCATCCGATTGGAAGAGCTCGGGTAAGCTTATACTTAGAGCATCAGCAATTTTTTCCAAAGTAGACACAGAAGGGTCTGTTTTACTCTTTTCAATCTTGGAGTATTGAGAAGGATCCATATTGATAGATAGTGCCACTTGTTTTTGTGAAAGTCCTTTTGCTTCTCTTACTGTCTTGATCTTCTCGCCTACATTCATTAGAAATGGAATTATTTATTTGCAAAAGTACCTAAAAGTAAGTTTTAGGTCAATCTGAGTAAAATGATGATCATAATTATAGATTAATATATCCATTTTATTATGTTTATTGGATAGATATATTATTATGGGTTAGAGAGAACGACCAAAATCAGCATAAAAAGGTAGAAGCTCATTCATCTGGGGGTGCTCCCAAAGGGTCTACGAATCCATATGATTTTTCTGATAACTATTGGGAAGGATTGGTCAATGGGGAAAGGCTTCTGAATGTAGGGTCAGAATTGCTATTTGGATCCGATAGACCGGAAGATGTTGTCGCTGAACCACTCAATCTTCCCATTGGCCCGGGAGGAGCAGTAAAAGTTGTTAAGTATGCCAAAAATGCAAAAAAGGTTGTTGTAATCGGGGAGAAAATGGCAGAGAGAGTTATCCCATATGCCAAGAAAATAAACGCAACTTGGTTTAAACCAACAGGGAAAAATCCTGCTAATTGGATGAGAAATCAAGTGCAGTGGATAAGAAGACAAATCAAAGATCCAAATACGACAATTATCGATATTGGATCTAAGGGTGCAAAGCCTGTAAGCCCTTATTATCAAAAGGAGCTTGACATGCTGAGAAAATGGTTGGGCTACTAAAATCTGGACTAATGAGCAATTTGAACAAATCGGATATTTTCAGTTCTTTGAAGAATGCTTATCAGTTTATTGTTGATGATTTTGAATATAAAGTCATTGATGAAGAGAGTTCTACACCACTCTTATTCTACATCAGATATGAAAATAAAAATATTGCTAGAATCATATCTGTAAGTATTGACTTGAGAGAAGCGGATTTTGGTATAACCATTTGGAAATCCTCAGATGGTTGGACTAGGGATGAGGATATGCTTGAGTTCAAAGACTACTTAAAAAAGAAGAAATCAGGAGAACTCCTAAGTTTGTCAGGAGAAGTTTTTGACCTGAATGTAATTGAAGAGATCAATAAAAAAAATGCTCATCTTTTAAGAGAATATGGCAATGAGTTAATCGTTGGAGAAGATTATTGATCCTTAAGCCCCAGAAATGTCTTTTTACTTTTTAGTTCTGGCTCTCCACTTTTCTGAATCCTCTCGAGTATGAAAGATAGCTTCTACAAATACAGTGTTACTTTCTTCGTCTATCCGGTAATGCGCTCGATACGGAAAAGAAGGGTGTATGAGAGATACCAGATGTGGCCCGATGCCCGTACCTTAGGTTTGGATGAGTATGCACAGAAATACGGTGAGACTTACACTAACATGAATGCTTACTGGAGATATTATCAAGAAAAGCAGATGGTAAATGGAGTACAGGTGAAGCGGCCTCAATTGATCATATCGGGTCGGGTAAATGGTAGTTATAAGCGAGCATCTAGGGGGAGTACTGGAAGTGGAAGTTGGTTTCAACATCATCACTATTTTGAAGTAAGTGCAAACGGTTCTTTCGGTGCGCAAGCTAGTTTTGTTCCAACACCTAAAGGCCCTG
>JBCCLN010000347.1:0-3641 GCA_039026865.1 Bacteroidota bacterium
GAGTTTGACAGATATTGACTATTTTGTTAGTTGACAACTGAACAGGCGCTTTCCAAACCAACATTTTGGAATTGGTAGAAGTCGGTAGCATCGCCTACGAAACCCGAGCCTGGATCGGGGAATTGCAGCCGGAGAAAAGCGTAATCAGAGGATTTAGCCGCCGCAAAGTAGGGTCTAACCGCAGTTTTTATAATTGTAAAGCAACGCTTCAGCATTATGCCCCCGTACAATTGATTTTGAACCGCGAAGAGCTGCTAAAAAACAGTGAAATCACTCAGATTCAAGACCATATCTATTTACCCCCTATCACCTTTTCTGGCATAACACATCAAACTCTCTTTTGGTAGCACCAGATAGCCCGCGTAAATGCTACTAAATCACGTTTGTAAAGATAATGTACTATTTTCCCTCTGTTACGCACCCAGCGTCGATTTACAAAAATGAAGCCGGGGATAAAGAAGTTTCCAGCAACTACAATAAACAGGTACTTATTACCTATTCGTTTACCTCCTTTTACACGCAACAGTATAAGTCCCCGAAGTGGAATCTCAAATGCCATATGCGTTGCTGATGCCCTTACCGACTTTGAGTTCGTAAAGGCCCTCCGTAAAGATATGTTGATTCATGATTGGGCAAAAAGAAGAAACTGGAAAAAGTGCGATACGTAAATTAGTGTATTGCTTTGTATTTTAAACCACTTACCAACAAGATTTCGAAAGTGTGATTTTCAATAAAAATTATACTGTCCTAAATTTATAAAGATGCGATTTTCAACACCCGTGGAATTCATTTACAATTGGTCTGACAAGGTCAAGGTCGCATTGATTTGTGGAGCCGTGTTAGCATTTATTATGATATTTCTGCAGCCTTTCGACACGTTTCAATCCACAATGAGGTTTAAAGGATTAAAGCTTTCTGGCTATGCGCTAGCGGTGGTTATTCCTATTCTTTTGGCGCACATTGCTGAACGCGTTTATTTCTTAAGGCATCATAAAACTTGGCTTTTTAGATACGAAATTGTCACTGTAGCCGTGATAATGTTCCTAATAAGTGTTGCCGCTTATGGATATCATGGATTGACTTTTTCTGATTTGGAATTTTCAGAAAAAGCATTCCTCCTGTTTAGCTTAAATTATTCCCTACCATTTGTACCTATTTTGGTTCCTGTAATGATCTATTCACGCTTCAAATTTGGTAGTAAGACGATTGACAACAGTGCAGAAGAAGTTGTGTATTACATTTATGGGGATAATCAAGAGGATAAACTGGAAATAAGTAGTAAAAGCTTTTTATATGCTCAAGCCCAGCAAAATTACGTAGACCTTTATTTTCTCGATGCTGAGGGTAGGGTTCAAAAAAAAATTATTAGATCTACCTTTTCCCGCATTGTCAAACAGTTAAGTAAGGTTGAGCAAGTTCACCGGTCTTTCGCGGTTAATTTTGACCTAGCCCAGGTTGTAAAAGGTAACTCGAGAAAAAGAGTAGTAAAGCTTTACAGTATTGAAAATGAGATTCCCGTAGGTGTCAAATACTATGGAGTGCTTAAAGGCTATCTTCAAAATCGTCCCTGAAAATGCAATTTGAGCCCTTGGCTTGTGGATTGATCACAAAATTATTCAAGTTCGTCATAGCTGAGAAATTCTAATCTACTTGCTTCGTTCTTTTGTACGAAAAATGAAACGAGTATGTAAAGTAATCGCTCAGGTGGTTCTAGGACTATTGATCTTAGCTCTCCTATTCTTCAGTGGATTCAAGGTCACAGAGTACGTCAGAGGTCGTTCATTTATTTCTTACCTTGAAGCAAACCACGAGTCTACTCCTTTTGAGGGCCACCTTGACTTCAATCTTGTGGACCCTGACGTTGATAGACATCAATTAATTCTTGTAGGTGAAATTCATGGTTTCAAGGAGCCAACAAGATTTGAACCAGAGTTTTTTGAATATCTTCACCACTCTCATCAGGTCAATGATTATCTCATCGAAATGGACATCAGCCAGGCCTATTTTATGAATAAGTACAACCAATCGGGTAATGAAGACATCTTGAAAAGGGTTCTAAAAAACTGGGTGGTAACCATTGGAAGAGAAAACCAAGACTATCGAAAAAAATGGGAAACCCTAAGAGAAGTTTACACCAAAACCGATGGATTTACTTATTACGGTAATAACGAAATTTCTGATATTGACCTTCTCGTGGATTACGTTAACGAAATCACAAACTCAAGAATTGAAATACCAGTTAGCAGCACAGACTCGGTCAGATTACTTAGTATTAAAAGAATGGTGAATAAAATTACCTGGAAGGATAGTCTCCATTGGGAAAAGGAATACATTATAAGAAATATTGATTATACACTAACCAAAAAGTACAGAGAAGAGATTTTGACGGAAAACTTAGAGCGCATTTATCAAAAATACAATCTGCAAGAAAGAAAGGTTTTTGGTTACTATGGTTTAGGTCACACCCTATTGGCACCTTTAGACGATGGATATAAAGCCATGGCTGCACGCTTTTCGACCATCATGCCGGAGATGAAAGGCAAAATACTATCCTTTGTGATGGTCTTTATAGATAGTTATATGAATGTCTACAGCAAAAATCAGCCAACATTTATTCGCGACAAGGGTAGATTCACAGCTCTTTCTGTATCTTATGATAATATATGGGTGAGTTATTTGCATGGAATCGAAGAACTAAAAAGGATAAGTACGCAAAATAGCAAGACCTTAATAAAGCTTAACGGCGAAAGATCCCCGTATAGCGAAACAAGAAGACTAATCACTATGTCCGCAATTCTTCCTCTTGGAATGACGATTAATGGACATCCTGATCTCGTTACTACGGATTATTTTCAATACCTGATACTTATGAGAAACTCGGCAGAGGCAAAAGAATAATGTTTTTGCTGTGAAAAAAATACACACTCAGTCTTCCGATTTGACTGAAATATGAAAAATTAGACCAAAGTTTGAAATGATCTAAAAAATGTCTAAACAGCTCCCCTACCAAGTACCGAAAAATGCGGGACTCTAACTGTAAAGTAACCTTGCTCTCAAAACAGCATGCCTACAAATTGTGAGAGTCATAATTTTTTATCCAATGATGTAGGACTAGATTTAAAAAAATTTTCAGGTGTTATGTCAATGCTTATGCGATAAGTAAAGCGGACTTAGATTTTCGGGTAGGTCAAAGACACAGAAAATTCACGTAACCATAGCTAAGTGAGGCTTTTTGCAACGAAGAGATACCAAAAAGGTAGCCCAGATCACCTGTGGGCTTAGGATTGATGTAACAATTGTGTCATAAATTAATAAATATGAACAGCGCAAAACAAAATATTCAGCTGCTAAGCGTAATTATTATGCTGCTGGCCTGTGTGGTAATTTCAAATAAAGTAGCTGGCCAGGTCGCCGTTACATCGGGTGTATATAAAGAGCTTAAATCAAAAGATAGTTTATTGTTCACTGTTGGTTTTAACAAGTGCGAACTAAATCAATTTGAGGATTTACTCAGTGAAGATTTCGAATTTTATCACGACAAAGTAGGTATCGATAAATCCAAAGCCTCTTTTATAAATTCAATAAAGAATGGCCTTTGTGGAACGGGAGAAAATTCAACGCGCAGAGAACTGATAGAAAGC
>JBCCLN010000348.1:0-3625 GCA_039026865.1 Bacteroidota bacterium
GCGGGTTTTTCGTCTTTTCTTAGAGACACTAGTTTACTAGCCGTAAATGAGGCTTTTGAAATTTTGAGTAACGAAGAGTTGGGCCAAAAGGCGGGTTTTTCAAAGGATTCTCCTATTCCACGTGTTACCTCATCTCAATGAATAACACCTGAATTTTTCGAGTTAATTTTGAAATTACTGTTTCAAACTGAAAATTGCTTATAGCTGAGGTGCTCATTGAGCTTACCACCCATAAGCATCTTTTCTTCTAAAGAAAAGTTCCTGTACTCACCCAGTTGATGCTCCATTTATGTGTATTCTTGTCTTCACGTGCAAAAAAAAGATATTTAGAATCAGGAGTAAGGTAAGGATTACCTTGTCCGTTTTTATTGATTTCCGGAGATAGCATTATAGGGTTTGACCACTTGTGACCATCCTGCTTTTTGCATATGTAAAGATTCAAGTTCTCACCGATAGTGGCAAAAACCAAATGTTTTCCATTAGCTGCTATGTAGGGTGTACAATATCCAATGGCATTTAGACCGAATTCTATTTTTTTTGCAGTCTGGTACTTACCGTTTATCAAAGAAGAGTAATAAATTGACATGTCTGAGTAATCTAGATTGCTGGCATGAAAATAAATCGTTCCATTAGGAGCTAAGGTCGGGTGAGAAATAAGCTTAGAATGTAAATTCGAAATTTTTATGTATTCAGGCTTACTCCATTGTTGGTTGCTCTTCTTGCACATCCAAATATGCCAAGTTTTTGGAAGTTCGTTGCTCACCACAGGCCTTGTTGAGCTAAAAACCAACGTATTTCCATCAGGAGAGAAACTCATTCCATGATCATCATATTTACTATTAAAAAAAGCTTCTACTGGTTCAGTCCATTGATTCTGTGCTTTATTGGTAACAAGGACCCGGAAATTTGAAAAGCTTCTATCAGAAATTGTGAAGTAGTACTGCCTTAAATCATTGGAAAACACTCCACGATGAATAATTGACCCATTAGGTAAAAGTGTTGGATCAAATTGGAAAGGTAGATTTTTAGGAACCTGATTTACAAAAAACATATTTTGCTTGTCATTTCCTGAATTGCATCCAATAATGAATGAAAGAGAACCAAATAATATCAAGCATTTCAAAGTATATCGTTCATTGATGCTAGTTAGCAAATAATATTAATCTTGGGTTTTGAATGAAGATCTCGGTAAAACTTATATTTTCCTGTGTACAAAGTCATCCGAACTAATAGCAATTCTTTTTTATGCATTGGTGATCGCTTTTTGTATAATCCAAGTAATCAAAATTTAAAAAACAATCAGCTATATTAACCTTGTTTTGAATCTTGTAATATTTGATTTTAAAATCAAGGTGTTAGGATTCGTACTTGATCAATTTCTAAATCACCTTTAGATCAATGTTTGGTAGACTCCCTATCCTTTATTCAGTTATAAAATGTATGGGAAATGCTGTGTAAAGGATAGAAGAAAGATAGGCCATATTTACTCCCCAATTTCATAGATCGTGCTGCTTGGTGGGATTAGGAGGGATAACACAAAATATGACGACAAAACGTCATTATTCAGTAGAAATAATGTCAAAATGACATTATTTCTTTATGCAATTCAATTGGAATACATTTTGTAAAACACTTTTTAATATATGTTAAACCATAAAACTGTAAAACAATGACACTTGTAAGAACATCGAATTATCCGTCATTCAGCAGTCTGTTTGACGATTTCTTTAACACTGAAGTAGGTGATTGGAAAAGGCAAAACTTTTCTTCTACGCAAACAACATTGCCCAAAGTAAACATCAAAGAAGACCATGATGCTTTTGTGGTGGAGATGGCAGCACCTGGTATGAGTAAGGGAGATTTCAACATCGAGTTAGATAATAACTTGCTGACCATTTCTTCTGAGAAACAAGAAGAAACCAAAAACGAGGACGAAAAATATTCTCGAAAAGAGTTTTCTTATCAGTCATTTCAGCGGTCGTTTACCTTGCCTGAATCAGCTGATGGAGAAAAGATCAGCGCATCTTACGAAAATGGAATTTTGCATGTAGGCATCCCTAAAAAAGAAGAAGCTAAGCCAAAACCAGCAAAAACTATAAGTATTACTTAAATCTGGTGATGTTAAATAAATAAGCAGGAGGCGTAACGACAAATCCTGCTTTTATACTTTTTTAGTGAAACTAAAATTTCCGAATGTGATAGAGAAATTTTTTAGAAGCAAAATTGATGAGCACAGCTACTAACGGAGGCAATTGCTACTGTTCCATCAGTCAACATTACGGACAAGAACAAAGCTTTTGAAGTATCGGTTGCTGTCCCAGGACTTGATAGGAAAGATATAAATTGGAAGTTAACGATCACTGTTTAATCATATCCTCCGAAAAGCAATATGAAAGGAAGATAAGGAAGGCAACTCTGGATGCGAAGGGAGTATGGATACGCTTCATTTCAGAGGATGTTTCAACTTCCAGACAACGCTGATACTGATCAAATTGACGCTTCTATGAAAAGTGATGAGTTGAAAATTAAAGTTGGAAAACGGATAGGTTATAGGTCTGGTAGAAAAACTATTGCAGTGAAGTAAAACGGCAAGAAGTAGGTGATGATGAACAAACTAACGTTAAAGATGGCTTTGATTGATTTTTTCTGTATCGCTCGCTTCTTAGCTTTCAGTCACTACTATGGGTTACTTCTATGCGTGGAGATGAAGGTGTAGGGCAGTACTGGATTTTTTAAGAGTGGGATTCCTATGACCTTCAAGACCGCAAATCAGCCATTCACATGGTATCGGCTTATGCAAGTGAACAACGCCTATGCCTGGGACAACTGGCCACAGAAGAGAAAAGTAATGAGATCACCGCTATTCCCAAACTGTTGGATGCCTTGATGTTGGAAGGAGCAACCATTACCATTGATGCCATGGGTTGTCAAAAAGACATCTCCAAGAAAATAGTCGCCAAACAAGCCAATTATATTTTACAGGTAAAAAACAATCAAAAAGGTCTTTTAGCACAAATAGAGAAGATCTTTAGCCTCACCCCTGGAACAGATGTCCATCAAACCCAGGAACTAGATCATGGGCGAGTGGAACAAAGGACCTGTACGGTTGTCGAGGAGCTCACCTTGCTGGATGACGACCATGGATGGCCGGGTTTAGCCATCCTCATTCGTGTAGAAGCCCAGAGAACCGAGAAACAGTCCGGCAAAACCACCACCTCAACCCTATATTATATCAGCAGTAACAACCTTCACTGGATGCTGGATATCCTTTCTACAGAAGATGCAAATAGAAAGCGAAAGGGATATAGGTGCGGAAAACTTTAACCCGAAAAATTCGGGTGTTATTCATTGAGATGAGGTAACACGTGGAATATGAGGTAATTGATTTTGAATGAGAGGACAACATCGTTCCCCAAATTTGAGGAATCAAAAATCATTCTGTATGAATATTAAACTACGGTAAATCAATTACTTGAATCAACTCGCCATTATTTGTGGTGAATAATGCGGGTTAATATCATCAACAAAATGGCGCTCACATTGATCGAAAGAAACACCGACAACGTACCCAAGTCACAGAAAATCCAGTGAGCAGCTTACAATAGTCAATACAGAGAAAAATCAC
>JBCCLN010000349.1:0-3599 GCA_039026865.1 Bacteroidota bacterium
ATGGAAGGGGTACATTATCAAAAAGCCATACAATCAGCCTCCAAAATACGTAAGAGCATTAAGAAAGACGTAAAAGTAAGGTATGCCTATTATGCTTCGGACAACCCTTTGGAAACCGGTAGCACCTTAGCATCTGGCGGATTGGGCACCACAGGCGTAAAACCCACCTATTTGATAACCGATAAAATTTTAAAACAAATATTTAGTTCGTAATATGACAGAACAACCAAAAGAAAATACTTCCGATGAAATCGATTTGGGGCAGTTGTTCCGGATGATAGGCAATTGGTTCAATAAGCTTGGTCTTGGTTTTCTCAAACTATTCCTCTACTTAAAAAAAAGAGCTTTAATTCTTGGTGGCCTTATTGTATTAGGGTTAGGGATTGGTTATGGACTAAACCAAATTACGGAGAAGAAGAAGAAGATTGAGGTTATCGTAAAGCCCAACTTGGACAGTGAGAACTATCTTTACGACGTTGTAGGAGAAATCCAAGGCAACATTAAAGCGAAAGACACAGCGTTTTTCAAAGGTTTAGGAGTACCTACCAACAACATCGGTCAATATAAAATTGAGGTAGAGCCTATTGAGGTAGAAAAGAAAAGAAAAGGTGATTTAGAGCTTTTCGAGAAATTTAAAGACAACCCTAATTTCTCGAGCATAATACGGAATGAGCTACAAAAAAATAGTACTTCAAATCATAGAATTACGTTCACTTTTAAAAACGTAGAAGAAGGTCAAGTTTTTGCCCAAAAAATAATGAAATATATTAACTCAGCTGAGTTTTTCCAACAACTCGTTGAAATAAGCAATGAAAATGCAAGGACTCGTATAAAACAAAATGAGTTGCTTATCGAACAGATAGATATTCTTATTTCGAATTATACTAAAAGCATAGGAACGGACAAAAGTCAATTGATGGATAACAAAATATCGTTGGATAATCAAGAACCAATGGATATCACTGGCCTTTTTCAGCTGAAAAACCAACTAATTCAAAACACAGCACAAAGGAAAATTGAATTGCAGGAGCAGCAAAATCCTATTAATATTCTCAATTTTGGAAAATCGCAAGAGGTGATTAAACCATTTTTTGGGAAGAAATTAGTGTTAATCCCTTTAACTTTTATTGGAGTTTTTTTTCTTTTTGAATTGGTGTTTTTTATAAATAGGAAAGCATTAACCTTAAACAAGTAAGATGAAGATACTTATCACTGGAGGAGCGGGCTTCATTGGTTCACATGTTGTAAGGAGGTTAATTCTTAATTATCCCGACTATGACATATACAATTTGGATAAGCTTACTTATGCTGGTAATCTTGAAAACCTAAAGGATATTGAGGACCGTTCCAACTACAATTTCATAAAAGGGGATATTGTAGACGAAGACCGCGTAAAGAACGTATTCAAGGAAAAAAAAATTGATTCGGTAATACACCTTGCTGCAGAATCACATGTAGATAGGAGTATTAAAGACCCTCTAGCATTTATTAAGACGAACGTGATTGGAACAATGAATCTTTTAAATGCTTCTAAAGACCACTGGAAACCTTTTACTGACAAGAATCGATTTTACCATATTAGTACTGATGAAGTATATGGAACTTTGGGCGAAACAGGATTATTTTCAGAACAGTCACCCTATAATCCCAATTCTCCCTATTCCGCTTCAAAGGCAAGCTCCGACCATTTTGTAAGGGCCTATGGAGAAACTTATGGATTACCTTATATTATTTCCAATTGTTCTAATAATTATGGCCCTAACCATTTTCCTGAAAAGCTAATCCCCCTTTTCATTAATAACATTATCGAAGAAAAACCCCTTCCTGTTTATGGTGATGGAAATTATACACGAGATTGGTTGTATGTCGAAGATCATGCAAGAGCCATCGATTTGGTGTTCCACAAGGGAGAAAATTTCTCAACCTACAATATTGGGGGTTTCAATGAATGGAAGAACATTGATTTGGTAAAGCTTTTATGCAATATCATGGATAAAAAATTAGATAGGCAAAAGGGTGCATCCCAAAATCTTATCACCTTTGTCAAAAATCGTCCCGGTCACGATTTAAGATATGCCATAGACGCCACAAAAATTAATAAAGAGTTAGGCTGGAAACCCTCAGTTACTTTTGAAGAAGGACTTGAGAAAACAGTGGATTGGTTTTTAAGGAACCAAGACTGGCTTAAAAATGTAACTTCCGGGTCTTATCAAGAATACTACAAAAAAATGTACTTCTAAGCCCGGTTGTGATAAAGTAAAATGTAAACCAAATAAATGAAGGGAATAATTTTAGCTGGTGGTTCAGGCACTAGATTGCACCCACTCACCTTATCGGTCAGCAAACAATTAATGCCAATATATGATAAGCCAATGATATATTATCCATTGTCGACTTTAATGTATGCTGGTATAAATGAAATATTGATTATTTCTACCCCTAAAGATTTGCCTTTGTTCAAATATTTGTTAGGCGATGGGAAAAAGTATGGGTGCCATTTTTCTTATGAAAATCAAGCCGCCCCAAACGGTTTAGCAGAGGCTTTTATTATTGGTAAGGATTTTATTGGAACTGATAAAGTCGCATTAATTCTTGGCGACAATATATTTTATGGTTCAGACCTGTCCAAGTTATTGCAGTCGAACAACGATCCCGATGGAGGAATAATCTACGCCTATAGGGTACATGACCCAGAGCGATATGGAGTCGTTGAGTTTGACGAAGATGGCAAGGTCATTAGTATTGAGGAAAAACCGAACCAGCCTAAATCAAATTATGCGGTTCCCGGTATTTATTTCTATGACAACCAAGTAGTTGAGATTGCAAAGAAAATCTCCCCAAGTAGCAGGGGGGAATTGGAAATCACCGATATAAACAGGGAGTATCTTGGTAAAGGCAAACTCAAAGTAAGCATTCTTGATCGAGGAACAGCATGGCTGGATACCGGAACCTTTAATTCATTAATGCAAGCATCCCAATTTGTAAAAGTTATTGAAGAACGTCAGGGTCTAAAAATTGGAGCTCCTGAAGCCGCCGGTTTTGAAATGGGATATATTGATAGAAATTCATTTGAGAACCTATCAAGAAAGTTGGTTAAAAGTGGATATGGAAACAGTCTTTTAGCGCTTTTGGATAAATAGGATTATGACAATTGAAGAAACCCCTTTGCAAGGATGCTATATATTGACCCCTACAGTTTATGAAGACAGTAGAGGCTATTTTTATGAGAGCTTCAATGAAAAAAGATTTAGAGAACTAACTGACTTTAAAGGTCAATTTGTTCAAGATAACCAATCGTACTCCACTAAAGGCGTTTTGAGGGGACTACATTACCAGAAAGGTGAATTTGCTCAAGCAAAATTAGTAAGGGTAATTTCGGGAAGAGTATTGGATGTGGCTTTAGACTTACGTAAGGACTCCAATTCATTTGGAAAACACTTTTCCATCGAACTAACTTCGGAAAATAAAAAACAATTATTTATTCCAAGAGGATTTGGCCATGGATTTTCGGTGCTAAGTGAAACAGCGGAGCTCTTTTATAAATGTGATAATTTTTATAACAAAGATTCGGAGGGAGGAATTTTCTATAACGATTCAGG
>JBCCLN010000350.1:0-3596 GCA_039026865.1 Bacteroidota bacterium
GAATCCTTTGCAAAACTGGATTTTTGGCTCAAATCGAGGCTTTCAGAATTTCAAAAACGTAGTTTACTGGTCGTAAATGAGGCTTTTGAAATTTTGAGTAACGAAGAGTTGGGCCAAAAGGCGGGTTTTTCAAAGGATTCAATAAGGTTAGAATACGGTCTCTATGAAAGAGAAAAAGCCCATTATATTGCCCGAAAAGTACTATTTAAACTATTTCAACTACCTCTTGAATTTTGTCACCAAACATTATCAACACATTCTTGAAAATGAAGAGTATTTCTTCATTCAAAACTTTAAGAATTTAACCGAAGATGCTCAATGTCTTTATTTAAGGTTTTCCAACAGAAAAGGAAACTTCTTTCGCTTAAGCAAAATCAATTATCCAGAGATAAAAAATCTAGATGTAGCGAAGGAAGAACTTCTGATCAATGAATTTATCGATATCAATGAAAGCAAAGATTTAACCCAATTCAGCCTATTTACTAAAGCAGAGTTGGTCAACCATTTTAGTTTTCTGGATAAGAAGGAGCGCAAAGCCAATCTGTTGATGAAACTTTCGGAATGGGACATTCAATCCATACATGAAAACGAAGAGATCGCAGAGGTAAAAAAAAATCAAGAAGTAGCGTTTCTTAAGCTGCTTTTCTTTGGCAACCGATACAATGAAATGACTGAATTTGTAATACGTGATGTAGGAAACGTGAAATTGCGACCCTTAGATGAGTCTAAATTCCAGCCTTGGTTTCAAAGTCGGCCTGAGGCACTGGGAGTGATGCACATCTCTCAGCTAAAAAAAATGATCCGAGAGATCATCGCTGCTAATTTGCCGCTGGAAGAATTTCTAATAAACATACCATGGGAAGAATGGCTAACTTACCCCAAATCAAAAGAGGCCGCTGAAAAGCTACTCCTTGAGACGGGAACCTATTTCGAAAAGACTGGAAAATTAGAACCGGCCTTATCCTGTTATCAACTCACCTCTCTCCCGCCTTCAGGAGAAAGACAAATACGTATTTTAGAAAAACTTGATCAATCTGCTAAAGCTATTGACTTGGCTAAAAAAGTACTGGAACAACCGGGCAATGCTTCAGAACTAACCTTTGTTTCCGATTACTTAAACAGGTCTGGAATAAGAATAAACAGGAGTATGACCAGACGACTGAAATACGCCAAAAAGCTGGAATTGCCAGAAAAACAAGCTCGGGTAGAACTAGAGGTACTTCACTATTATGAAGAAAAAGGATGGCAAGGAGTCCATTCCGAGAATTTTATTTGGCGAAGTATGTTTGGGATGGTTTTTTGGGAAGAACTTTTCAATGAAGATCATGGTACCTTTCACCACCCCTTGCAACGTCAACCAAGTGACCTGGACGAGGCTGCTTTCTTTACCACCCGAAAGGTAGTTTTAGAAAAAAGAGTCCGAAGCTTTAGAACGCGAAAACAACTTTTTAACCATTTAAGCTCGGCATATGATGAAAATTTTGGTATCGCTAATCGATTCGTGACCTGGCACGATCAACTTTTACCCATTCTTGAAATCATGATCCAACGTCTTCCTTTAAAAAGTTTAAAGCTGGTTTTATTGGAAATTGCCAAACAAACCAAGGAAAACAGTACGGGCTTTCCCGATCTATTTATTTGGAAAAAAGATGACTACCATTTTTACGAAATAAAATCTCCCAATGATCATTTATCTGCCCAACAACTTTTTTGGTTAGATTTTCTTACCTCAGCAAAAATTAAAGCGGATGTATTACGGGTCTCATATTCACATAAGCCAGATATGGGACTTCATTGAGAAAAGTATAATTCCTTGGATTAAAGGGAATAGATGTAAACAAAAAACAAGGTTTCTTTCCTAAATTAGGAGAAGTGAAGATTGGATCGCTTTAACCCGAAAAATTCGGGTGTTATTCATTGAGATGAGGTAACACGTTGAATATAAGGTAATTGATTTCGAGTAAGATGACAAAAATCTTTCCCCAAATTTGAGGAATAAAGAATCATTCAGTATGAATATTAGAATCCTCTGCAAGACTGGATTTTGGTTCAAATCGAGGCTTTCAGAATTTCAAAAACGTAGTTTACCAGTCGTAAATGAGGCTTTTGAACTTTTGAGTAACGAAGAGTTGAGACAAAAGGCGGGTTTTTCAAAAGATTCTATTAAACTGCTGTAAATCAATCACTTGAATCAACCTGTCACTATGTGATGAATAATTGCGGGCTAATTTCAGAATAAACCAAGTATGTTTATGAACAATGAGTTTCAGACCGGCAATGTTTAGTATCTGGGAAAAACAATCATTCCTAAAAGCCGATATTATAATTGTTGGAGCAGGCATTACGGGGTTATCTACTGCCGCCTCTTTAAAAGAGTGTAATGCTAACCTGAATATCCTTGTGCTGGAGCGTGGAGTACTACCAAGTGGGGCAAGCACAAAAAATGCTGGATTTGCTTGTTTTGGAAGTATTTCTGAACTCCAAAAAGATATTGAAGACCTTGGTGAAGAGGGAATGTTAAGATTGGTGGAAAGAAGAATTAAAGGCCTGGCAAAAACTACCGGTCGATTAGGCAAAAAATCAATTGACCTTCAAGTAAAAGGAGGGTATGAGCTTTTGTTGAAGAAAGATGATGCGGTTATTGATCAAATGGAAAAGATCAACCAACTTTTGCACCTTATCTATAACGATTTCATTTATCAATGCTCTGACGATAAGATCCGGACTTTCGGTTTTAGTAACACCTCCCACCTCATTGAAAATAAATTTGAGGGGCAATTGGATACAGGTAAGCTTCTTTCTTCGCTCTGGGATTACTGCTCCCACATAGGAGTTAAGATCTTCACAGGCTGCGAGATTTCCAATATACACCAAAATGATCGAGGCGTTGATCTTTGGTGCGATGATTTGGTTTTCCAAGCCGAAAAAGTTGGCGTTTGTACGAATGCCTTTTCAAAAAAGCTTCTCCATAAAAGCATAAATCTTGAACCTGGGAGGGGAATGGTCATGAGTGTTCTTCCTGAGAAAAAACTTAAAATTAGTGGTACTTTTCATTATGATGAGGGGTATTATTATTTCCGCGATTACTACGGAAAACTCATTTTTGGAGGAGCCAGAAATCTTGCATTCAAGGAAGAAACCACATTGGATTTTGGCATTAATCATAAAATCAAGGAAAAGCTGGTAGAGGATTTGAAGCAAATAATCCTCCCCGATCAAACCTTCAAGATTGAGCATGAATGGTCAGGAATTATGGCATTTGGAGAAAACAAAGCTCCCATTATCAGAAAAGTTTCTGATAAGGTAGCCATAGGTATCAGGCTAGGCGGCATGGGCGTTGCAATAGGAAGTTTGGTTGGTGAAGAATTAGCAAGATTGTTAATTAATTAATGTCTCCAAGCGCCCAATTTGAAAAATATTATGGGCACCTCTAAAAACTCAGTTCAAGGATTTGAGGTAGCGTTTTTTTCCTGAGACGAGGCATCAAAAACGGAGTTTAGCCTCGTTAACCCGCATTATTCACCACAAATAGTGTTACTATTCAGCTACTTAATAGATTGATTATCAAATATTTGGAAATTAGATTTTATTAAAAC
>JBCCLN010000351.1:0-3585 GCA_039026865.1 Bacteroidota bacterium
ATCAGCTAAATACACGTTTTGAGCTAGGGTCAACTGCCATGTACCTCTCGCGCCTTTAAGTGGATCGACAGGGTGTAAAGGCATGCAATTAACGCACTTACGGATATAGTTTCTATCTCCGTCATATGGTATTTAAAAACTTTTTTGGTTATGCCGAAGGGGAGAATATCAGTAGAATGGAAATGGCCCAAGACCAACCTGAACGTTCCTGGACCCAGACATTACTTTTGGGAATAGGGAGGGAATTTAATATTGCCCGACGAATTCAGTTTCAGACGGTGGTTACGTACAATTTTCTACACGAAAACCGCGACGGTATTTACGGGAGCCCTGTGGTGTTTAAGACGGGGATTAGAATAAAAAAATAGTTTTAATTTTAGGTCCTGAGAGATATTTACAAAGTCAAAAGTATAAGGAAAAAGCTGCTCAGTATACTTGGTGAAAGTTAATTTCGTAAACTATGGTAAGATTGTTTCCCAACAAGAAAAGAGCGGTATGTTAACATGACTAGACTTTAAATTTGGTTGTCTTTTGGGTTATATGAAGTTTATATCTGTTACAGTGCTGTTGGTTTTTCTGTCCACCTTCGCATTTGCTGCCAGTTGGGTAAAGACATATATCATCTATATTTCTAAAGATACACTATTGAATTCTGATCTTTTAGACCAAATAGATTACAGTCCTGACACACTTTATGCCAGGGGCGTTGAGGAAGTTCAAAAGGGAGAATTTGAGGTAGCACGGGATTACTTCGCAGAGGCCGCAAATGGTTTTAAAGGATCAAGAAGATGGTCTGATTATGTATTATCAATGAATTTCATGGTAAGAGTAAATTTCGGACTCTACAATTTTAAGGATCAGGATAAAATACTAGAGGATAACCTACGAATCGTTTGTAGTCGGCTAGATTCAAGTAAGAATCTATTAGGAAGTATCTACAGAAGTCTTGGTGTTTATCAAATGTACTACAACGGTAGGTATGACAGTGCCTCTTATTATTTTGATAATGCCATTTTTTTTCTGAACTCTATTGAAAATCCGGATTCGGTTATCTATTCAGAGTCACTTTATTATTCTGGCCAAAGCGATTTCTACCGAGGTAATATTCACAGTGCTCAAAAAAAATTATTTAAAGTTATTGAATACTATAAAAAGCTAAATAACAGGTATCTCGGAGATGCTTATAACGTCTTAGGTAACAGTTATTGGGCTTTAGGTCAGCATGATTCTGCGCTTGTCAATTATGAGTATTCAAGAGAATTCAATATTCGAGAATGGGGACCTTATTCCATCCAGGTGGCTTGGAATAATAACAATATGGGATATGTCTACAAGGCTCGTAGCCAACATCACGTGGCCAGAAGTTATTTTAACAGAGCTAGATTAATACGAGAAAAAATCCTTGATAGGTCTCACCCTGAATTGGCTGACTCTTACTCCAATTTGGGAATGATTAATTCTCACTTGGAAGAGTACCAAGAGGCCATAAAGTTCAATTTGAAAGCATTAACTATTCTCAAGGAAAATCTGGGATCAGCGCATCCTAACTTAGCGACTGTTTATTTAAATATTATCTTGCCGTTAGCTAAGGAAAAGCGTTTTTCCGAGGCTCAATTGTATTTTCAAAAAGCTAGAGAAATTTTAGAAAAGAACCCGTCGAAAAAATTCGGTGAAATCTCGAATCTCTATATGAACGTGGGTTTTTTGTATTATGAAATGGGTAAACCAGATAGCTTAAAATGGGCATTTAATAATGCAATTCGTGCTATTGAGGATTCATATGACTTAAAAGATAGATTATCTATAACTTACATTAATTATGCTAAACTTCTTTTGATAGAGGGAAATTACGAAGATGCACTTGAGAAACTTAATTACGTCACAGATTCAATTGCTGAGGGATTGGAAATGGTGTATTTTCCTCAGGTTTTGCTTGAAGCTTTGGATGAGAAGAATAGGGCTTATTTGCTCGCCCTGAGTCAAAATAAATTATATAAATCACAGGAAAATTTGGCCATTTTAAATATCAAGAAAGGACAAAGGCTGATCAATTCTGTGTTAAGAGAATCAAGAAGCAGAAATGATCGATATGAATTGAGTAATGCGATCCACAAATTCTACTCGGGTGCTGTGTCGTTTTACGGTGAATTGTATAATCGAAATCATGAAGATTCCTTATTGATCAATATTTTTCAATACATTCAATCGAGTAAAGGTTTGACTTCGCGTTTTGTAAACAGTGAGCGTATGGCCAAGATAATGACCTCAATCCCTGATTCATTAATCCATAAAGAATCCGAACTTTTAGATGAGATCAACGCCCTTTTTACAAAATATCAACAATTACCTGATTCTGCTGATTTTATGATCCACAAGTTGAGAGAAGAGCATAGAAATCTTATTTCCCATTTAGAGGAAAATTATCCCAAATACTATCGGATTAAGTATAGTACAAATTTTCTGAATTTAACCGATGCAATGAAAGAGTTACAGGATGGACAACTCGCGTTAGACTTTATGTCCGCCGAGGAATCACTTTATTGTATGGCGTATACGAATGAAGATGTTAAATTCAGGAAGGTAGAAATATCCCGAGACAGCCTGGGAATACTTAGTTCCAGATTTTTAGGCCATATTGAGGACTATCAAAACATGAAGGATACGTATTGGCGTGAGTATGATGAACTTTCATCAATA
Organism: Bacteroidota bacterium; assembly: GCA_039026865.1. Lineage (GTDB taxonomy): Bacteria > Bacteroidota > Bacteroidia > Cytophagales > Cyclobacteriaceae > Ekhidna. Next base: position 2,698 of record JBCCLN010000351.1, read on the forward strand.
CTATCGCAGATCGTTTTCGGCATGGATTTCAAGATTGAGCGATATCAAAAAATTATTGTACTAATTGATGGACCATTGGAGAAGGTGCCGATCGAACTATTGAAAGTTAATTCGGGTGAGAACAATATGTCATTTTTGGTAACTGAGTTACCAGTTGTTTATGGTTATTCATCTGACCAGTTTTTGAAGAAGACCACCCATGCCAGATTTAAAGTTTGGGAAACCGGTTTTGTGGCCTTTGCGCCTAGTGTTTTTAATACAGCCATAGCAGATAGTTTAAGTTTTAATCCGTTTAGAGATTTAGAATTAGAGTTAAAATGGAGTAAACATGAAATAGAACGTTTGAGAGAAGTTCTAGACGGTAAGATAGTCACCGGTAAGGAAGCCACGGAAACGGCATTTAAAAGGCTTAGTAACGCCAGAATTATTCATGTTGCCAGTCATGCTTTTTTTGATTCTGATAATCCGCTATACTCAAAATTGGTATTCTCTAAAAGTGATTCTTTAAACGATGGGTATTTATATGCTCAAGAATTATATGACATGAATTTGACTGCCGGCTTGGCAGTACTGAGTGCGTGCAATACTGGGAAAACTGAATTGATAAGAGGTGAAGGAGGTATAGGGCTATCAAATGCATTTATGTATGCTGGTGTTCCAAGTGTAGTGATGAGCAAATGGCAAGTCGATGACCAATCGACCAGTCAACTCATGCAGTACTTCTATAAAAACCTCAAATCGGGTATAACCAAGAGCGAAGCACTCCGTCAGGCCAAACTGGAATTCCTTGAAACCGCACCTCCCGAAAAACAACATCCTTTTTACTGGGGTGCCTTTGTGGTCATCGGAGACGATAGTCCGCTATTCACCCGGTCATATCTTTGGGTG
>JBCCLN010000352.1:0-3557 GCA_039026865.1 Bacteroidota bacterium
GAGGAAGCCCAAAAAGCGATGGAAGGGGAAGGAAGCGAAGAGGAAGAAGATTACTCCGAACCAGACTATGCCATCAAGGTTTTTCAATTGATCAGGTGCGCTAGCCTAAGTAACAATTATGTCTTCAATTTTGATGCAAGCAAAGTTGGTAGCCTAATGTATTCCACCAATGACTATGGTGGTACGGTAGGTTGGAGAGTTATCATAAATAATAGTCAGAGTTTTAAAGGATCAAAGCAAGACATAGAAGAAAAAGAAGATCAATACAAAACCTACTATTTGGATTATGGACAAGTCAAAATTGAATTTGATGATCACACAACCAAAACAGGTACTGACACCTGGGATAAACTAGAGAACCTACAGGATTATCTTTTCCCGGATTCGGAAGCATTGCAAGCATCATTTGAGAAAGTAAAAGCGAGCATCAATGCGAAGGATCTTTCAGACGAGGATTTAGAAGACTTGCGAGCTATTGCCAATTGTGAGGCCAAGGATTTCTCGGCAGAGGAAAAGTATGAGATCATCAAATCTATTATTGTCAATCATGGTACATGGGAAACCAATGAAGACCTGATCCTCGACATCATTGAAAATTTTGAAGGAGATTTTGAGACCTATGCACAAGACATTTTAGATCGTTTGGTAAATGATGACGAACTTTTAAAAGAGCTATTTGAAGGCATACAAAATAAAAATTTCTTCTTCGGGAGAGAGGATAATGCAGACAGGTTTATTCAAATCATTTACAGTTTATGGGAGGTCTCTACCTATTCGAATGTTGCTTCTTATCAGTACATAGATGATGTTTTGGGAGGGGCAAGCAATCCCGAATCTCCTTACAGTCTAATCTATCAAGGTAAGTCCATCTTTCCGCTTGTTTCTTATGAGATCGATCAATTTAAAGATGGGAAAATCCAAATAAAAACAAATTGCATACTCGCACCACAAGGCAATCAGGAGGGACTAATAGCCTATGATTATTTACAGCCTGTTTTCCTTTTTAAAGAAAATGATGGGAGAAATGTTAATTACCTAAGCTCCAATATCCCAGCGTTGATGTTTGCAAGTTTTGTTAAGCATGATAACTGGGATCGGTTTGTGAACCAAACCACATTGGGTGCAGACATTATCCTAACCTTTACAGGGATTGGTAACCTGACCAAGTTACGTCATTTAAGCAAGCTGGAAAAGGCAGGTAAAATCGTTCTTGCCAGCATTGAATTTGGTTCTTCAGCGTTGGATCTACTCTTGAACTACACTGAGCTCTGTACTGACGATGCACTTTGCAACAACTTAAGACAATACAACTTTTATCTTCAAATGATGCTGCTTTCTGGAGAAGCGGCCAGTTCCATCTACAAAACAAGGCTACAAGAATACAAGGTCAGCAGTGCCAAATCCTATGAAGAATCAAGAGAAGCCCTCGTTGCAAAATATGGAGATGAAAGCGATGAAGTAAAGGCACTGGATGAGCATTTTGGGGTTGGGAGATTTGCTACTTTCAAAAATGTAACGTTTGACGACTTCATTAAGACCGTGCCAGAGTTTGCTAACGGTGCAAATACAGAACTAGCTGAACAAGCCTACCGACTATGGGGAGAAGAAAAGTGGGATGAACTTTATGAATTGTTTGTTAATAATAACTTCAATGGCAGTTGGCCACCTTTTAATGGAGCTAAGTCAATACTTAAAACCGAGAGTGGCAATGAATTAGCTGGGAAAATATTTGATAGATTTCAAGGTAGAGGAGAGATTACAGGTGAGTTTGCTAGTCCAGTTTATGGTTCAGAAGGGATTGACGATTTATATTTTACATATGATTCAAGGGCATTGAAATATGAAATTAGTGAACAGACGCAATACTTAAAATTTAAGTTAACCAACGATATTCCTCCGGATGTTAAGTTTACTTATGCTGAAGTAATTCCTTGGTGGGGTAAACAAGGGTTAGGGGATCAAGTTAAGTCTTCACAAAAATTTTCTAACCTCTTCAAAGAGGGCGTTATAGAAATTATTGAACGATGGGAGTTTCAACAAGGAAAATGGGTTAAAATTGATTAGTTCAATGCTAAGAATTATTGATCAAATTCAGCAATTTGATTTTTTTAAAGGGCAAAAAAAAGTGGGTAAAGCTTCAACTAAGACAATTATTGATGATCCAAAGTTTATAGACGATACTTTTCCTTTTCGTCAAATAATTGGATTTGAGAATAAATTCAACAGTTATGTTAAAATGGATCTATTAGGTCAGTTAGAAGATACAACGGTTAAGCCTATTTACTGGAATTATTTTGATGATGCTACACTAATAAATTTATCCAAAAAATTAGATTTCAAACTCAGATCTGCAACTCATAAAAAACGAGGCGATAAGTTATTGGGATTTGCGGAAAATACCGGCAATTATCTAGACCTACAAATAGGTTTAAGGCAATATAAAGCATTGATATACTATGTAGTCTTATTCCATCTTAACTTACCTGATTTATATCGAGGAGCAGGAAGATTCGAAGGAAAATTATACGTTCATGGGATTTGGAAAGCGGAAATAGATGGTCAGCTAGCCAAAAAATAAGCCTTTTGTGATTTAGAAATTACTTCTATTACTCAAGCCAATCCTCTGATGGTGCGAGCTTACAGTTTGCATCTTTAAAGATATTTACTTTCCTTCTATCTAAGCATAAGTTGTAGCTATGCCTTGTTTATCAAAGTTGCTTAACGTCTTTATCATCTTCCTCTGATGCGAGTTGGTAAGTCATGAACCGTAAAGCAACAATTAATGTCAGCATCTTACAAGCTTTCCAATTTAGTAGCTTTGATCATGGAGTCCAGGGCAAAAAGGATATGCTCTTGTTTTTGTTTTGGGAAAGAGAGGATGTCCTTAAATCTTCTGAACATCTCCGGGTCTTTGAATAGATCGGCCTGTTCACTTTCACCAAGTAAATAACCAACGGTTGTTTTTAATACGACAGCCATACGGGATACTACATCAATAGTAGGTTTTGCTTCATCTCGTTCATACCTACCGATAATGGAATGATGAACCCCCACTTCTCGTGCGAGCTTGGTTTGCGATAAACCTAGTTCCTCTCTTAGCTCTTTTACCCTTTTACTAAACGTACTCATACACTTTAATCAATGAAGAAAGCTATTAATAGCTATTTTTTCAAAGATACTTTGATTTTAGTGCGCAATCAAATCATAAAGTAGTCGTTTTTAATTAGATTAAAGTGTATGTTTGTTGCAGATATGCGCAAATAAACTTCTTTTAAAAAAAGATCAGATGGCAAAAGAAATCAATAAACAAGCAAACAAGCATGAATAATGAAAACACCCAACAGCTACACGATCGGCTAGGCCGTTTGTTTAGCGAAAGTCTGAAAGTCAGCACCTCGGTAGAGATGCTGCACCTCATCCGCGAGAAGATCGGCGGCACAGACTATCAGCCGTTTTATAAGCAAGAGATCCTGGACGAAATGGGCAGGCTGCAGCACATCACCCGCCAGCTCAACAACGAAATGCTCTCTATCTACGAGCTACTGCGAAGAGCAGGA
>JBCCLN010000353.1:0-3515 GCA_039026865.1 Bacteroidota bacterium
CACTAAAATTTCAAAAATAGATTCAATGACCATTTATGCATCGAAATTTCAAAAAAACACGCTCTATGAGCTAAAAACATCGTTTTCTTTCAAAAGATACTGTTTTCTTAGAGACACTACCTAACAAACAAATTAATATTTGCGCTGAAATTTTCATTTGAGCTGATTTCTAATGTGTGAACTTACAAAGTTCCACGTTAGCTTGTCTTTAACCAGAAAAATCCGGGTATTATCATTGAGATGAGGTGACACGTTGAATAGGAGGTAATTGATTTCAAATGAGATGATAACATTGTTACCCCAAATTTGAGGAATCAAAAATCATTCACTATGAATACTTAACTACGGTAAATCAATTACTTGAATCAGCCCGCCGCTATTTTTGGTGAATACTGTGAGTTAAAGACAACCAAGGTTCAGGCAGTGATGTTATTCATTATTGAATTTATATACTCGTATTTACAAAATATATTAATCCTTTAAAAACAACTGTAGTATTTTGAAACCCGAATTAAACCCCTCCATTCACTACTAATGGCTGTGGACTAAAACAAAGCACAAAAATGACCAACGCTATCCAGCCTAATACTTTTCTCTCTACAGTTAAAGGTGCGTTATCCACTACTGGTGGATGATCAAGTCCAATTACTCTGCCAATTATAAAGATAAATAACAACCACCCTGTATATCCTTCTATTTTAAAAATGGATCCAATGAAAAATTGGATAGTAAAAAGTACCGTTGCATAAAGAAACCTTTCTCTTTTTTCCTTGAATACGTATAGCAAACAGTAGTAGATAAAATAAAGGTATGCGCCGGTTAAGAGCAAAAAACTACCCATGGAGAAGAGAGAGGAGTTTTCCAAGCTAGAGGTGGTTACTAAACCCAGTCCTGCATAAAAGAGAAACCCAATGAATAAAACTCTTGATATTAAAGCATGATTTTTGGACCCTACCAAGCCAAAAAGAATGTGCCCACCATCCAATTGTCCCATGGGAAGCAAGTTGAGTGCCGTGAAAAAGAAAGCTAAAAACGATGCAAGCAGTAGAGGATAATGCATGAGTTCGTCGGCACTAGGCACATACCGATCATTAGGAGCTAAGTAGTTTCTTCCTATCTCCATCAATAGATTGTTGCCAAATGAAATAGACCCTGATCGATTTGTTCTAATGGTATCACGTAAGGTATTATAAGCCATCCGGGATGGATTCAAATCTTTTTTCAGGATTATGGTATCTAAATCCATCATTTTCTCCTCAAAGTTTTCACCAAACAATTCATATTCTGGATGGATCTCATAGATATATGCTGTTTCGGGAAGTGTTCGAAAACCAACAACATATAAGATCATGGCAACCATAAATCCTACAACCGGCCCTGATACACCTATATCAAAATATTTAGTTCTGCTGGTAATGCTTTCCTTTATTCGAATAAATGCACCCATGGTTCCTAAGGATGGAATAGCTAAAAAACCCAGCCAAACTGGTAAATAATAGGGAAGTGTGACCTTGATGCTGTAGTATTTTGCGGTGAAATAATGGCCAAACTCATGGAAAGTGAGAATACCCAAAAAGGGAACAGAGAATTGTAGACCAAATAGAAAATCATTCCATCCGATACCAAAGATGACGAACTTACCAAGGGTCCATTCTGCACCCGCAAAAGTGGTAGTGATTAAGGTGAGCACAAAAAGCCCGATATGTATAAGTAGCGTTTTTATTCGCTTATCCAAGTCCAAAAATTTCGTTAAGCTGCTTATCCGGATTAAAAATTTGAATAGCTTTCATTCCAGCTGCTCTTGCAGCTTCAATATTATCTAAACGGTCATCCAAAAATAACATCCTCGAAGCGTAGTTGTTGATATCTTCAATAACGAACTCATAAATATCATGATTAGGTTTGCGCATGCCGACTTCATGAGAGAAATAGGTTTTTCTTACGTATTCTCTAATACTTGGCTCACCGGTAGCTTCCATCACCATTTCTTCAAAAGCAATTTCGTGCAAAACATTAGAGTTACTCAAGATATAGGTATCAAACCTATCCTTGATTTTCAATACCTTATCCATTCTTTCTTTGGTAATACTTTTGAGCATACAGTTCCAAATCTGATCGAAATTTTCTTCAGAAAGATCCATGCCCAGAATTTTATTTACCGATGAGCGGAACTTTTCCGGTCCTATTTCCCCTGTTTCAAACTTCATCATTACTTTCGAGTCCATGATTAGTTTTCGAATATTATGTTGGTTTTTGGTAGCCACTTTTTTGAACTCCTGGATGATTCTAGGATAATCCAGATCGATCAATACATTGCCAAAATCAAAAATAATCACGTCGATGCCTCGAAGTAGGTCTAACATATTCATTGAAATTTGGAAGCAAATATGTAATATTGCGCTCCTTTTTAAAAGGTGTTATGGTATCTTTTAGAGTTAATACATAAGTCGCATAAAATATGGGCCTATAACTCAGTTGGTTAGAGTAACTGACTCATAATCAGTAAGTCCCAGGTTCGAGCCCTGGTGGGCCCACTTTAAAAGGCTTCCAAAATCGGAAGTCTCTTTTTTTATTTGCAAAGCAGAAGGTGGCTTTATTCAGGTTATAAGACAATCTACGTTTTATGGCACAACTAAAGCCTCAAATATTCTATAAAAAGGGATTCTGAAAAAGAATCAATTTAGCATAGCATATAAAGGTACACTTGTTTTTAGTATCACAAAATGATCAATTGGCGATTGATATTAATAGTTTTTGTATCGTGAGTTTATAGATCTATAATCAATTAAAAGAATTTTGATAAGTTTTAAAACCTAAAAATCAACATTCAAAATCTTTACTCCTTTATGTATCTTGTCAATGGATCTACTACTCTATCAAGCTCATTTCTGGATTCGGTGGTTTTAATGGCTTTGAGTATGATCCGGTGGCGCATCTCCGGATTCAGCAAAATCTCTTTTTGTAGTTCTTTCAGCACCTCGATATGTTCGATAGTCTGAGTCATTAGTTGCTAGAAGGATTGGTGGTGAGGATAGGATCTTTGATAAATCATTTTCGGAGTAGCTTTAACAGGAGTTAATTCCTCTCTTTCTATTTCCTTCCTGCCCCTCTTCTCCAGTAGCTTAGCCTTCCAGGCAACCCATAGAGTGATCACGCTCATTACCAGTCAAGAGACATCTACAAAGAAGGAATCCCGGATAGCTCATTTCCAGAGATTTCCAAAACCAGAGGCCGCTCTGGATACCATTAAAAATGGGGATAAAAAGCCCTAAAACTCTAGCTAACCCGAAAAATTCGGGTGTTATTCATTGAGATGAGGTAACACCTTGAATATAAGGTAATTGATTTCAAATGGGATGACAACATCGTTCCCCAAATTTGAGGCACCAAAAATCATTCAGAATGAACATTAAACTACTGTAAATCAATTACTTGAATCAACTTACCACTATTTTTTTACTATTCAGCTACTTAATAGACTGATTATCAAATATTTGGAAATTAGATTTTTTTAA
>JBCCLN010000354.1:0-3492 GCA_039026865.1 Bacteroidota bacterium
ATTAGGGCCATTAGGTTTAAAGCTCGACTTAACAGAGATCGAGAAGAACAGACCAGTCGTAGCTGAAATTTTGAAATAATTCACCTCTTAGAATCATAAATGCCAGAAATCATGAACATTGAAAGAAGATACGACATCGATTGGTTGCGTGTAATTGCGATTGGACTGCTCCTCATCTACCATATAGCCATCATTTTTCAACCGTGGGCAGTATTCGTTGGCTTTATGCGGAGTAATGAATTAATGGAAGGTTTGTGGACTCCAATGACTTTGTTAAATGTTTGGAGAATTCCTTTACTGTTCTTCGTGTCTGGTATGGGGGTTTACTTTGCCATGCGCAAGAGAAATGTAAAGCAACTCCTATTAGAACGAGGAAAGCGAATCCTTTTACCCTATCTCTTCGGTATCGTAGCGGTAGTCCCTTTACACTTTTTCATCTTTCAGGATTTCTATGGCCAAAACATGAGTTACTTCGCCCATCCGGCACATTTGTGGTTCTTGGGAAACATTGCTATCTACATTTCAATCCTATTCCCCCTGTTCTTCTACTTGATGAGAAAGCAAGACGGGAAGTTTAAAAGAGCGTTGAGTCAAATTATGAGTAATCCTCTGGGACCTGTGACCATCTCCATCTTCTTCGTACTTGAAGTAGTATTGGTAAAACCAGACATCTTTTCATTATATGCCCAAACAGGGCATGGTTATGCAATGGGCTTCTTGGCCTTCTTCATGGGTTTTATCCTGGTGTACGTAGGTCAACCCTTTTGGAAGACAGTATTAAAGTGGAAAGCCCTATATCTTGGAGCGGCAGCCCTGATGTTTATGGCACGTTTTCTAGTAAACGATACCGCCGGACCCAACTTCTTGATGGCCATAGAATCTAATCTATGGATCATGAGTTTGTTTGGCTATGCTTATCAATACCTGAATCGACCCAGCAAAGTCTTGACTTACCTTAGTAAGGCAGTGTACCCGATTTATATTATTCACATGTTTGTACTTTACGGAGCTGCTTGGTTGATCTTGCCTTTGGAGATTCCGGTAGTTCTACAATTTGCGCTTATTGTTTTGATTACCGGAGCAGTATGTATACTGATTTATGAATTGATTAGAAGAATTCCAATTTTTAGAAACGCGTTTGGCATAAGTGTCAAACCAGCCGTAAAGCGCAAATTGGTAAACGATCAAATTGCCGTAAGCCGTCTTTAATAATTTTGGGAAAATGAACGTTTCAAAATATAATAACTATGACTGGATTTCTCTCTTGGTGACAAAGAACAGCTTCTATTTAAATCCAATATCATTTAAATAAGAGGCAGATTGCTTTTATGCCATTCTTTCATTTATTTACTTCATATTCTATGAGTGATAAGCAGCGGTATTGAAATCTATATTTCCCATATTCTTTTTTATTTTTTTATTTACCTGCAATGGTGGGCTAACTTACGGGCAAAGTATCAAATCTGATTTAGACCGAATAAGGAATCAATCATCAAAATTCCTAACGACTAAAGTTGAATTTGATAGAGCTTTAATTTTGGAGAAGCTTAATGCCTCTGAAGTTTTGAACAAAAGTAAAATTGAATCTACAGTTAATCAGCCAACCTATCTCGATAAAAAATGGGTTATTTTCGGGCTAATAACCGTCACTACGATCGTACTGAGTGTATTAATATTATTTCAGTTTAATGGCAGAAGCAAAAAAGAAACAAGTGAGAGATTGAGTAGGTTAACGGAAGAGGAATCGGATCGTATAGAAAATACATTAGCTTCCGTCATACAAGAAAACAAACCTTTTCTTAATCCTAACCTTTCATTGACAGAACTGGCTAAGATTATTAACACTACAGATAAGAATCTGTCTCACTTTTTAAATCATCACTTGGAAATGTCGTTCTATGACTATCTCAATAAGCTAAGAATTGATGAGTTTTTGCGTCAGATTAATGGCGAGGAATACAAGAATTACTCACTTATTGGAGTTGCCTTGGAATGCGGTTTTAAGTCAAAAAGTAGCTTTTATAGAGCTTTTAAGAAAGAAAAATCGAAATCACCCAGGGAGTTTATTGACTCTGGAAATACGAATTCCTAGTCATTTAAGTTTAACATGCCCATAAAAGTCTTTAAACAAAAGGCAGTATTGCCCCTTTAAAGAGTCCCACTGCTTCCAGAGGTTCCAAATAGCATAAAATAAATCTTGTATTTTCCGATTGACCCAACATCATTGTTCAAAAAAAATTGACCAATTGGAGGAACTTGAGTTTCTCGTCGCAAATACGGCATAAGCTATATAATACTTAATTAACTAAGCATGAAAATAAAGCTGAAGAAAATTGGATTTATAATATTGTCTATTCTATTGTTGTTGTTGGTTTTGAATTTGATACAAAGCCCAATTACCATTGAAAACGAAGTGAATGTTAACGCTTCAAACCACGAGGTATTTACTGTTCTTGCGAGTTATAAAAAGTTTACTGAATGGTCTCCGTTTTTGGTGGCAGATCCCCAACAAAAGAATTGGATTACTGGGGAAGATGGATTGGTGGGTTCCAAGTTTCATTGGGAAGGAGTAGATGAAGAAAGTGAAGGTTTTCAAGAACTAGTAAAATTTAAAAGACCTAACCTTCTTGTAATGCAATGTGTGATATCAGTTCCATTCGAAAGCAATCCAGCTTTTCGATATGATCTAATCAGTAATTCTAGTACTACCACAGTCAAACAAAAATTCACGATGCCCTCTTCTATGCTTAATAAAATTATGATGACGGCTTTCGGTGTTTTGGAAGAGATTTCTTCAACTAATAAACTGGGCTTAGAAAGACTTAAGAAATATCTGGAAACAAATTCAGCAGCTTCATGAATACGGTATTTGAATATCAGCTCGTAGAGGACTTTAAAAATCGAATCGAGCGAATCGATGAATCAGCCGAAGCACTTTGGGGTAAAATGAATTTAAAGCAAATGCTGAAACACTGCATTGAAAATGAGAAATTAATGCTCCGAGAAAAGAAGTTTAAAGACGTTTTTATTGGGCGTCTTTTTGGTCGAATTGCTCTAAAGTCTGACATAAAAGATGACAAACCTTTAGGGAAGAATAGTCCTACTCATCCCGATTTGAAGATGAAGAGGGTAGCTGTCTTAGAAGATGTTGAAACACTTAAGAATGAATGGAAACATTTACTTGAAAAGTATCTTGAAATTCCAACAGATTACTACGATGGATTTGTTCATCCATTTTTTAGGAAAATGAATTATGCTGAAGTGGGTATCTGGGCCTCGAAACATATCGATCACCATTTAAGACAATTTGGATTTTGAGAGTAGACTATTCAGATCAGTTCGCCAAACGATTAGATAGTCGTCCCTTAAAAAGTACTTTTGAGTGTATAGATTTTGATTGGGGAATGATATAGGTTGTAGAAGTGATCCAAGAATTGGCGCCATTTTTTTAGCCGTTCCTTGTAGGTGACCATCCACTTTCTAAAGTTAAAG
>JBCCLN010000355.1:0-3458 GCA_039026865.1 Bacteroidota bacterium
CCCCATTTCTGAATAACAGACCAAAATACACCTTTAATGGCTTTTTGACGTAGGCTCATAGCTGGTATTAATTAACCTGTTCAATTAATAAATCACTTGAATGTAAAGCATCCAAATATCTTTGAAAGCCAGCAGAAGTTACTAGTTGGCAAATTTTCATAGGCATCTTGAAAATATTGACCATTTTTCTGTCTTAGCTTTCATCATTATTCTCGCCCTCTCCAGCATCTCATACTGTGTCTGCCACCTTAGCTTCTCCAAAGCTTTAGCAGAATTGCCCCTGCTCACCGCAATCTCTGACGAACGAAACAAACTCTGGTCAATCACCACATGCTTTTGTCAATTGAGCCCCGCCGCTGTAAAGATTTGCGCCACATACTTTTCTGGCTTGTACTCCCACACCGTTGCAATCACAGAATCCTCCCGCTCCGGCTGCCGCAAAATTCTTTATATGACCCATACATAAGTCGGCGCCCAACCCCAATCTCTCGTCACCTCAATATTGTCGAGCCGTAGCATCTCTATATCTCCCACTTCAATGCGAAAGGCGACGATACAATACTATTGTTGGGCGTATTGCGAAATCTAGAATTAGATTTATAGCGATCCACAAACCTTTATTCCAAAGTGTATATTCCTTAAGTTTATAGCCTAGCTTTTTCTGATTTTTGCCCGCTATCCAGTTGAATCTTTCATGTTTATATCTAGACCAACTAGACCATCTTTCCAGCGGAGAAAACTCCACCTCACTTCGTGACTGCTTTTGCCAACTAATCTCTTTACCTTTTTGCTTGGTTTGTGACGAACCTCTAAAAGGTAAGTTCTCAGCTTTAGAAAAGTCATACTCACTAGCATCCAGGCCAATAAAGTTCAAAACTTTTTCCATCTCAGATTTTGTAGATTCGAATAAAGTTTCATACTTAACGATTAAATAGCTATCAGAATATTTTTCTAATGAGGACCTTGAAATTGTTTGAGCAGCTCTGTTCCAACTACGAACACTTCCTTCAAAAGAGCGGCCAAAGCTTTTCGTTTGTGACTCAACTACTGACCTGCCATACCTAATGATTAAGATGATTTTGGCATTTGGAAATAGACTGAAAATGTTTTCAAGATTTTTGACACTGGGCTTTTTGCACACCAGACATTTGGGCTCAGGGATATCTTCTTCTCTTGCTTGGGTTAAAGACATCTGCCAAAGGAAACTTTCTAAGCCATGACCCAGATTTCTATAAAGAGCTGCAGAAGGGTCCACATTAAGCTCTTCCATTGAGGATAAGAATTTTCTGCCCCAACTGTGGCTTTGCCAAGCTTGACCTAGTTTTTCGACAAAATTATCTAAATAATTAGAATGTACCAGAAAGTTTACCTCACTTGGCCTGGCACTGATGCAATTGGGATGAAGACAAATTAAATCTGACAGAAAATTAGTTCCTGATCGGGTTGTGATTCCCAGTATAAAGATTAATTTTCTGTTTTCTTGATTTGAAAGTAACCTTATTCTGTTACTGCCTGCTAATAGACTTTCCATGTCAAACCACACCTCAAATATCAATTATTGTTGAATGATGATTATAGAAAACTCCTGTCTCGCCAGAATTTGTATAAATTCTAGCTATGCACTCGTTTCAGTACTGCAAAAAAGAAATCTTTCTATCCCCAGTATTCTTGTCAGAATAAGTATTACGATCGAGAAGCTCAGCTAAGTTCTCCACTCTTGGAAGGCAGAGCAAAACACTACTTTAATTGTTTTCTGCCGTAAACTCACCTACAAACTCTATTAAAAAGCTATCATCCATCTGATAAACTAAATCTTTAAGAACTAACTCATCCGCCTAATTTATCGACAGTCTGAAATTTATCCAAAGTAATTGGAATTGCAGGGTTATCTATAGCATAGAGGGGTACTTCACCATAAAAAGAAGCCCATCGGCTGAAAGAACTAGGAGCACCCATAATATAATCACAGGCTGCTAGAGAATACATGTCTTCAATCATTTGATTTGTACCAAAGACAAAATTCAGACCGGAAAGTACTGCTTCATCCTGCTCCACATTAGAGCAAACCAAAAAACATACCTTTTTATCCTTAAATAATTTTTCTACTTGTCTCATAAGGCTTACGTAAGTAACAGACTCATAAAAATATTTTCCATCCATAAATTTTTTGTAATCGCCTTGGCGAATATGCACACCAATAAGCATATTGCCTTCAGCTCTCAATTTAGTGATCAACCTTGATACATTATCTCTATAGGGTCTGGCTGGCCGAAAATATACTCTGATAGCTCCTGCATGTTTCGTAACATTGGTTGGGTCTCTAAAAAAATATCCCCTAGCAAAAATAAGAGGTGCTGACTTTACAGCATTTATCTGCTCCAACTTATCCAGGAAAAATGCATTTTTATATTCTTTTGCATCAAGCGTTTTGCATGGGAAACTGAGACCTAGGAGACTGACCAACATAGCCAGTCGAGAGATAAGCAAGTATAAGTATCTTTTAGCCTTGTTATTCTTAAATGTCGCTTTTGACACTGGATATCGGCAGAGTAAATCCGTGCTCGTAGATTCAAAATACTTTTCGTAAGGATCAAAAGCAAGATTGACGAGTTTTATCTGATTTTCTTCGCAAAATGCAATCCAATTTGCAAACAGAATCAGTCGGTTGCCTAGTTGATGAGATCTCTTAGCAATAATAATCATGTCTGAGTATGATTTGGTGATTTTTTACCTAGTTAATTAATAGTTTTTCGTTAGATAGGTCTGTAATTTTGATATAGGGAAAATATACTGGTCTGGATACATAATTTCCTAGATCCCTAATTAAGCAGGGGTTCCAGGAATTGTGCTCAAAGAATTCGTCACGTTGAAGGTTTTGCCCTGTGCAAGAATCTATAAGGTTGGCCGGTGACGGCTTTTCATCTTCGCTTCCACCATCATCTTCGCCATCTCGAGCATCTCATACCGTGCCTGCCACCTTAGCTTCTCCAAAGCCTTCGCAGGATTGCCCCCGCTCACTGCAATCTCTGACGGGTAAACTAAACTCTGGTCCAACCACCAAATGCTCTTGCCAATTGAGCCCTGCCGCGGCAAACACTTGCACCACAAACTTCTCCAGTTTGCAAGCTGGGCCATAGGCAAGAGCCAAGCTTTTCGATCTAGGCTGAGGGTTTTCATAAATATGGTAATGGAATAGGCATTAAAGGCGGGCATCTGGCAGTTTACATAGTGTCTATTCAGCGCATCATGAGTAGCCAATTTCTGGGATATAGACTTTCCTGATCAGCAATTCGAGTCATCACCTTTTGTGTAAATATATTCCTTGAATCAATCAATAAGGCGGCTATTGTTTCAATCGCGCGGCGCATCAGCATGCGCCGCTGCCAAACAAGACTTTAGGCACGGTTACCAGCAAAACACTGATGTCGCGCCATAAATGCCACTGCTGCAGGTAAGCC
>JBCCLN010000356.1:0-3409 GCA_039026865.1 Bacteroidota bacterium
AGTTCGTCGGGCAAGCCGTTCTGCTGCCTGCGGATCAGGCCTCCTGCCACCAGGGACCAATTAAGCCCCACCCAGCCAAGTTGGGACTCCGGGCGGCACCCCGAAGCATCGTATTTCAGGGTGAGGGGACGGCGGATATCCCCATACTCGATCGTGGTCAAAGGCACTTCAATGAGTGGGGAGCCGGTGAAGAGGGAGACCGGGATTTCACCGAATTTCCCTAGCGACAGGGCGTTGGGGCTGGAGATAGCAGGGTCCATGCTGGCTTCTACTGCTACACGTGGAGGCTGGGAGCAGACAAAGAAGGAGCCCTACACAAAAGCGAAGGATCCATACGCTCAGTTGGAGTAGCTTCAGGCGATCGGGTAGGGTTGGGACAGATCGGTTCATCTTTTATTTTCTGGCTTTTGTGAAAGGTAAGGTTTTTCAATTTCCTGTTTTGAACATATTTTTCATGCTTGTTCAATTTATTTGACTTCAAAACCTAGTACACACACATCGTCGGTTTGGCTTGTATTTTTAGACCATTCATAAAACTTTTGTTGAACTAAATCTCTCTGATCTGAAATTGGGTGCTTCGTTGTTTCTTCTAATAACTTATTGAAATTTCTAGAAAGAAACTTTTTATCGTTGGGTCCCCCAAATTGATCTTGAAAACCATCAGAAGAAAGGAAAATCCGATCTTGAGAGTCCAATTGAACCACGTCTTTCTTAAGATGTGAATGAACCTCTTGTTCGTCTCCTTCCATACCTCCAACCATTTGTCTCGGGCTCTTATAGATTTCTAATTTTTTGGTATTGTGCTTTACCACCCGCAATGGAATACCGGCACCTGCATATTCCATCTTCAAAGTATCAAGATCTATTACGCAGATACCGATTTCCATTCCATCTCGGTTAGATTCATGGTTGTCGCTTTGTAATTCAAACTTAATAACTTTATCAAGACGGGAAATTATTTTTTTGGGATCTATGTAGTTTTGATAATAGACAATATTAGTAAGCTGATTGCTTCCCATAATAGACATGATTGCACCGGGAACTCCATGTCCCGTACAGTCGCCACAAGCGATAACCATAAATTCATTATTCCCTTTTCTGACTCTCTCGAACCAATAAAAGTCACCTCCAATGATATCTTTTGGTTCATACATAACAAACGATTCTGGAAATACACTTTGCAAAGTAGTAATAGGAGGCAAGGTTGCTCGCTGTATTCTTTCTGCATAACTAATACTATCTCTTATTTGAGAAGAAACATATTCTAGCTGATTCTTTTGAATTTCGATTTGACTTTTTTGTTCATGTAACTTTTTATTTGAAGCTCTTTGTTCTCTGAGCTGCCTGGCGAGGCTCTTGGATGTCGCAGATAGTTGTTGTGCTAGTTTACCTATTTCATCATTAGAAATAGGAAGTTTTGCGTTAAGATTTCCTTTTCTAAGTTCTTCGGCTGCCTTACTTAATTTTACAATTGGTCTAACAAATAAAGTCGCCGCAAATAATGTAAAAATTATTGAAATTAAAATGACAGGAATAACTGTCCATATTATTTGAGATCTAATTTCACTAAGAGGTTGAAGCGCCATTTTCTTAGGAATACTAAGTATAAGCTTCCAATCATTTCCATTAAACGTTGAGTACCCAGTCTCATTAGTAACAAAGTAAAGTGTTTCATTTGTTTCGAGGAAATTTACGCCGGGTGTATCAAGGTTGGCCACTAGCGCAAAATCTGGGTAAGTAGCACTTAAAATAGCTGAGGGGTCTGTATTGCTATATAAAATGGTACCTTCATTATCTACAAGGTGAATATCTAGTCTTCTTGTGTTATCAGAACTTAATAAATATTCACCTACTACTTTGAATAGTTCATTCATAGGTATCCTACCTACTAATACACCAATGTATTGGTTGTTATCATTTCTTACCTTAGAAGCAAAATGCATCATTGCCCGACCAATGGACTTAGACTTTGAAATATTTATAACAGCATTTAATCCAGATTCGAGTTGTCTCCAATAAATGGTATATGAGTGTTTTTTACCAATAGATAGTTTTTTGCTATCTGCAATTCTAGTTCTGCTGGTGTCAAATAATGAAAAAGAATGATAGAAGTGATTCAGGTTTTCAAGCTCTTGCAATTTTTTGTTGAGATCCTCTACACTAGAATTTGACAATCTGAAATAAGGATTTTTAGCGGCCATTTGAAGATCATTGAGCCTAGAAAACATAAAACGACCAATATCAGAACTAATTCTTTTTGCTTGCTGTGAAGTAGTAGCAATGATCTCATCTTGCAATGTTTGCTTTACTTGTATATCTGCGAATAAAGAAACTACGCCGGCTGTAAACAGTACTAAAAACAAACAAAGAATTGTAAGCTTGGCGTATATATTCATAGGTTGATTTACCTTGTGAAATAGGCAAAAATAATCTTATTTTTTGCTAAAATATGGTTTATATTCCATTCAGCAAACGTATATGAGAAGTCATTAATTGTTTACATATCCTAAGTATATCACGTTTAATATCACCTTTTCGGATGAAACAAATACTAATCACGTCATTCACAGCATGGTCTTTTTGGGGATTCAGTCAAAATATGACGATTTACAAAAGTTCAATGACAGTAGAGGAGACAGTAAATCGTATTGTAGAGACTATAAATCAGAAAAAGCTAATCCACTTTGAAACAGTCAATCATGAAGAGGTAGCTGCTGATTATGGTTTGGAGATACCACCTACCAAAATGATTCTTTTTGAAGATCCTAACCTCATAATGGAACTGATTTCATGCAGACAAACAACTGCGCTTGACTTACCAATGAAAATTTTGGTTTGGGAAGAAAATGGAGACATTTACGTTGGTTTTTTTGATCCTAAAATCATGAAAAAAAGATTCATGTTGCAAGAGTGCGATGATGTTATTTCTAGCATGTCACGTTTGAAAGTAAGAATTGTGAACGAAGTTCTTAAAGCAGGATAGCTTGAGAAATTGCTCAAGATGTTTGATCTGCAGACTTTATTTCTCTAAAAGCTTTTTCGACTTTTATTTTTCAATTCGTAATACTGAATACTCGAATTCTTTGGCAAACTGGATTTTCGGTTTAAATCGAGGCTTTTGGAATTTCAAAAACGTAGTTTACTGGTCGTAAATGAGGCTTTTGAAATTTTGAGTAACGAAGAGTTAGGCCAAAAGGCGGGTTTTTAAAAGGATTCTACTCATCATTAAGATCCGCAATACTTTATTTTAACAAAAAACCATATTGAACTAAACACTATCTAAATATGAAAAATGTAGGTTAACAGCATTATTCACCAAAAATAGTGGTGAGTTGATTCAAGTAATTGATTTACCGTAGTTTAATGTTCATTCTGAATGATTTTTGGTTCCTCAAATTTGGGGAACGAT
>JBCCLN010000357.1:0-3396 GCA_039026865.1 Bacteroidota bacterium
ACTGAATCATTTTGCCTTAAAGCAGAAGCTATATACCGCTTCGCTTACGCTAGCATTTGAGGAACTTCAAAAGATGAAAGGTTATAAACCCTTAATTTTATAAATATCAGTTTTACGACTTTACATACGTAACATCAGTTATTAATATTAGCTATTTTTTTTTGCATTTTGTCCCCAACTTTCTAAAGCTTAGGTTTTCGTTAATAGTTAATGATAACTTGATACTATTATTCTAAGTAAATTTTCCCAAGGCGTGTGAAAAAATATGGAATACTAATTTGGTTAGTATTATTTGGTAGACTATATTTATTCTATGAAATTTATTTCGCTATTTTCTGGTGCAATGGGCTTAGATTTAGGACTTGAGAAAGTTGGGTTCAAACCAGTTGTTTGTGTTGAAAATAATAGAAACGCTGTAAAAACTATTCAAGCTAATAGACCTGAGATAGAAGTGTTTGATAGAAGCATAACAGATTTTTCTATCAATTACCTGAAGAAATTAAACATTGAACCTAAAGGTATTGATTTAGTTGCTGGTGGTCCTCCTTGCCAAGCGTTTAGTGTTTTCGGTAATAGGCTAGGGTTGGAAGATGTTAGAGGACAAATGACATTTGAATTTTTAAGGATAGTTAATGAAATACAACCAAAAGTTTTCCTGATGGAAAATGTAAGGGGATTACTTTCAATGCCTTTAGTTTCTCCTAGAAAAAAGAATAGCCAAATTGATCCAGATTTTATTAAAAAAGGGTCATTATTAAAGACATTGGTTGAAGAGTTCAATAAAATTGGCTATTCGGTTGATTGCTTTGTTGTAAACTCTGCTAACTATGGGGCTCCCCAAATTCGAGAGAGAGTTTTATTAATTGGAAATAATTTAGGATTAGAACCGGACTTTCCAGCACCTGAATATAGCAATAGACCAGAAGATGGACTTCCTCCATTCACTACTTTAGGAAATATTATTGGTCCAAATAGCGGCTTTGTTGATTCCTATCCAGAAGTACTCAATTTCAGTCCAAGAAAATTAAAATATCTTTCAATGATTCCTCCTGGAGGTAATTGGAGGAGTTTGCCCATTGAGATACAAAAAGAATCCATGGGAAAAAGTTGGTATTTGAAAGGTGGTAGGAGTGCATATTGGAGAAAGCTTTCATTTGACTTTCCCTCTCCAACGGTTGTTACCATGCCTAATCATGCAGGCACAAGCATGTGTCATCCTGAAGAGCTAAGAGCAATTTCTGTAGGGGAAGCTGCTGCAATCCAAGAATTTCCCAATGATTGGGAGTTTTTTGGAAGTACTTCAGAGAAATTTAAACAAATTGGCAATGCTGTGCCTATCAGATTGGGAAAAGTTGCTGGCTTTGTAATACGAAAAATGTTTAAATCCTTATCAGAAGGAAAGGAAAAGTCTTATTCAGTGAGGAGTGGAGTGAACGTTAAGAAAATTCGTCCACATATTAGAACTAGAACATTTTGGAAAGATGGTAAAGCATTTTCTGGCTCTACTTCTTATTATAATAATCTAAAATCAGAGTCAGAAAATAACCAATTAAAACTTCCTTTAACCAAAGCTTCGTAGCTATTTATCTTCGCTCGAATTAATTTGCTCAAGAAGGAGCGACCATTTATGTGGTGATTCAGTACCAAGAGTTCCTTGGAAGCTTTTTACTATTGAATCTTTGAACTCTTTCATAGATGCTCTATTTTCTTTCTTTATGTTCTTTTTGTCGATTGCAGAAATTATTCCTGAAAGAACATAATTCTGGGTTTCTAGGTCACCACTATTTAACCAAGCCCAAAATTCTTGACCAGCAAAAACTTTTACATTATTAGTGATATCCTTTAAATGATGCTCTGCCCCGCGGTTGATCCCCCTCAGGATATCATATTTATCGGTTAAGTCTTCCTTTTTGCCATAGTATACTCCAACAATTATTTTATCATATGATGATCCATAAAATTGCAAAATATCGCTAAAAGATCTGTTTAGTTGAATTGCCATTGATAGTTGAATAGTCCATTTTCCTGCTTTTAAAGACAATAGCTCTTTTGAACCATCATCCCTATCTATTAAATGGTCAATTTCATTGAAAGCGCTATTTTCAAAAGGGATATTCGATTCTCTAAAATTCTTATCTAATTTTTGAGTTCCAAAGACCTCTGGGAGAATTTTTTCATCAATCAGTTTTCCAAATCCAGTATTATGACCGATCATTAGGTGGCTAGCAATAATCAGATCAATAAAATCTTCTACTGAATTTAAATCGTGATAATCAAATAAAAATGGAACCAAAAAGGGATTTAAAGACATTGTATTCGAAAGTTTATCGATCAGTTTTTTTCTGCGCTGCTCAATCCACCACTCTGCCCAATATTTGACTCCTTTAATTACTTCTTCTCTTGGTATCATTTGATTTAAATTTTCTTAATTATCCAAACAGCGGCCCATTCAATATTCCCCCATCATTTACGAAGGTACCTCCGGTGCAGTAGGAAGCGGCATCAGAAGCCAGGAATACGGCTAGTCCGGCCATTTCTTCAGGCTGTGCCATACGCCCCATAGGGATTTTGGTGGAAACCTGCTTGAGGA
This sequence comes from Bacteroidota bacterium, assembly GCA_039026865.1. Lineage (GTDB taxonomy): Bacteria > Bacteroidota > Bacteroidia > Cytophagales > Cyclobacteriaceae > Ekhidna. Next base: position 2,591 of record JBCCLN010000357.1, read on the forward strand.
GGGTTTCATTGCTCCATAGCATTTGGCTGAGCTTGGTTTTTACCAAACCCGGACAAATGGCGTTTACGCGTATGTTGTGCTTTCCCCATTCTGCTGCCTGGTTTTTGGCCAGCATGATGACGGCCGCTTTACTTAGGTTGTAAGCGGAGAATAAGGCAGAAGCGTGTATTCCTTCTATGGAACTAATGTGGATGATGCTCCCTCCTCCCTGTTCCTTCATATGTGGGAAGACCAGGTTGCTGAGGTAGATGGCAGCATTCAAGTTGATGTCGAGAGTTTTTTGGTAAGCGGCAGGATCCAGCTTTTCTACTGGACCAAAGTAAGGGTTGGTAGCGGCATTATTGACCAGTATGTCTACGCGTCCGTAGGTGAGGATGGCTTTGTCTATGAGGGCCTTTCTTTGTTCCTCATCTCCCACGTGGCAAGCTATGCCAGTGGCCTCTCCGCCATTAGCTTTGATGCTTTCTGCTACGGCATCTACGGCTTCCTGCTTGCGTGAGCTTACGATGACTTTTGCGCCGAATTCTGCCATTCCGTGTGCCATGGCTTCCCCTATCCCTTTAGAAGCTCCCGTGATGATAGCTACCTTTCCGTCCAGATCAAAGCGAGGTTTAATTTTCATAGCGTTTTGTTAGTGAGGTTTGGCAAATAAATTTGCCACTGCTTTTAGTCTTATTTTACGACCGTAACGTCGGGTTTAAACCCGACGCTAGGGATGAATCTTATGCGGTAAATTTTTTGATCAATGTTCTACTACTGAAATGGATATTATCCCATACATTCAAGGGGTAATCGCTCAGCTTGTC
>JBCCLN010000358.1:0-3361 GCA_039026865.1 Bacteroidota bacterium
CTATCCTCTCCTTGCCGAAAGGCCGAACTGACAGAAAAAAAATCAGTCCTCTCTCATCTCAACTACAGCATTGTCGATCTTCAAAGAACTAACTATCTTGTGCCCTTGATCGACATTCAGAGCACACAAAGCCACTAACAAACAGTGTAGCGCATGTGCTTTGGGTGGTTATCTGATAGCGCATTGCGGACCTGCTCGTGAAGACTGCCTCCATGAAAGAGTTTCGGTATCTGATATTTTGAGACGTAGGAGTATTGGATTTTCTCAACGCAGTGGTTGTCTACTAATTTGCTCACACTGGCAGCATTCACTATCTTTATTTAATTAAGCAAGTATGAGCACACACACCATACTTAGACGTTATCGGCAAGATGAGCCATATGCAAATTCAATCTTTACCGTCCAATATCAAAGAAGTCTACGACCAGTATACACTTTTACAAAAAGTGCACAACTTGCTAGTTGAAAGAAATGGATTGAATGCAGTGGGTTAGCAAATGAATTATCTAAAGAACAGGAGAATGATTTCTTCGGATCATTTTACCAAGGCATTTGTAATACTCAACTCAAGTTTTACGAAGAAGTAATTGAGAACTTCGAACTAGCACTTATCAACATAAAGAAGAACAAATTTCCAAGAATCATAGCTGAATATGAACAAGAAACAAAACTTAGAATTGCCCATGTTTATCGACTCCAGAGAAATTATAACGAAGCAATTAAGCATTCAGATGAACTCATAGCTCAACATCCCAAGTATGTGGCCGGATATCAATTAAAAGCAGGTATTCAAATTGATCTAGATAATTTCCAAGAGGCTTTGGATACGGCTGACTCTGGACTAGGCCAACTTCCTAACCATTCTGAACTTTTAGAGCTCCGTAATTCCTTAGTTTATCAATTAACAGCTAGACTTTAGCACTTTAGGTTAGTCGATCGGAAAAATAAAGGGAGCCGCAATGCACAACTCCCTCCTGCTGAACTTTCAAACTTTCTGAACCAATTTCTCCATCTCTTCCCAAAGCATCTTAACATGAAATAGCGCAAGCCTTTCATCATCATTGATCACCAGATCGAAATGATAAAGTGCCTGATCATGACTAAATTGATAGATTCAGTTAACTCCTAAACTACTTGAAACAGGATGAATTCCGTTTGTTCCCTGATGGGGTCCAGGAATCATCACGAGGCGTATAGGGCCCTCCGGTTTTGTTACTATTGATCGGATAAGTAGCTGGCTTGTCAGACTGAAGCTACTTTTTAATGCCACCGACCCGCCTATCATTGAGCGGTATCTAACGATCCTTACGACCCTTCCCTCGCGAACATGGACCCTTTTCCTGTCCAAGGTCCACCTCTATGATCTTGAGATGACACAACTCTGCCTTGCGTAATCCATACACATAGAGCAGGCTTAAAACAATTCAGTATTTAAGAAGCTTCGGGATAACCAACACTCGCCTTCTCTGTAGCCGCAGGTAGTGCTCCTTGAAGTGTGGGAGTGAATGACAGACTCTTGAGACTATATTGTCACTTTTTTTCATCGTTTCCATAAAATTTGATTTTACTTATAAACTATGAATTTGCTAAATGTGGAAGACTTATCAAGTTTAGTCTTCTGCTTTAGCAGATTCGTTCAACAAACGATATAGTATATGACCCTACTTAGCCATCTGCTAAGTATCTGCCGCCAGGAAACTCTTTTTACTTTTCTACTTACTTCCACTTGTAGGAGTTTTTTATCTGTTTGTCGAAGTGTCAATTTGATACGTTGAATGCACCGGCAGATAAGCTACTTTTATTGTGAACTAATCAAGTTTGAAGGCCATAGCGCCATATCTGGGCATTATGCATAAATAGAGCTGCTATAAAAACAAACTATATGTTATGAAAAGACCATTCTACTTTAATTTTATTTTTGTAGTTCCATACATAATGATTTTGCTATTCGCTTCTTGCGATTTAGGTCTGTCAGATGAAGATGAGGATGATATTTCTAGTGATCTAACTGGAGAATATGTGGTTATTGTATTGGGTGAGTCCTTTTTTGGTAGCGCCGATATGAACGTGTCGAAAAACTCTAACTCATCTGTAATAGTCTCTTTAGTAGATACAGGATATCCGGAAATTATAGTTGGATTGTCGAGATTAACCAATGGAAATATTGGCTTGACTATAGAAGATCAGTTTTCTGGTAATTTCAGTATTAGAGGTCGATTACTCGAAAATTCAGAATTTAATGGTGCCTATGCTCTTGCAACTTCAGAGGAGGATGAACAATTTTTTTTATTTCCAATCATAGAAGTGAATGGTGTCATTGATTCAGTAGCAATCACTGGTTCTTTTAAGTAGATTAGATGGAAGTTCCAGCTTTCCTTCTTATTGCTTTAACGGAATATTAGATGGTGATGAGGATGGTATTGATTGCGGAGTAGCTGTTCTGTTTGTGAAGGTCTTAGTACATCTCCTTTCACTTTTACAACTGTTGGGGTTCGTTAGGTACGCAAAACACCCAATTGAATGCTACGAAAAAAATAGCGCCAAAGACGATTTCTTGTTTATCAATGATATTGGTAACAGCAAGATTAAAAAGTTTGATTGTAATGGAAATTTCATGGCATCTCTAGATTTTCTAGTCCATTTTATGTTTAAGAGTATAGACTGTATGATGTAAGCGATACAAATAGTGTGTAGTGTGTATTTGCTTGAACCAAATCTCGATTTTAATTTGATGGAATCTTTTAAATTCAACAATCCGATTCCAATGGGAGACGACATCTCGGGAAATAACGATAGAGCTTTAATCACACTAGGAGGAATAGAAGAACCCTTTTTAACAAGTTTGAATCTTACTAATTTGATACAAATTTCGTTTGGAGTTTTAGGAACAGGAGAGTTAGGTTTTCAGTGAAAAGGTCAATTTAACTTAGTATTTGAGAGTGGAAGTAATGGAATTCCAGCAATCTTATTTTATTAAAGATGGAGGAAACTTTAGAGTTCAGGAGTTAGACGAAGATTTCAATTATGTTGGCGAATTTACGACCAACGATGAGGGCAAAGGAGTACTTAATTCCCCTATATTATTGATGCTAGTCAGGAATTTATCGCAATTACTAACGGAAATAATAGCGGGGATCAAATTGATTTTTATGATAGACAAACGAATGAGTTTTTTTCACTCATGAGGTCAGTGTTTTTTTCAGCAATCAATCTAGTTTAACCCGAAAAATTCGGGTGTTATTCGTTACTATTCAGCTACTTAATAGATTGATTATCAAATATTTGGAAATTAGATTTTATTAAAACTATCTGATTTACTCAAAACTGAATAATATATTATTTATGAAAATCATTTTCTGAG
>JBCCLN010000359.1:0-3337 GCA_039026865.1 Bacteroidota bacterium
AAGCTCCCTAAAAAGAAACCTTTAAACCCTAAACATGAATTCATTCATCTACACTCCTACTCCTAACCTTGCAAAGAGTAAGTCTTTTTTTCAACAACTTAATTTCCAGGAACTCCCTGCGGAAAAGGGAGCCTATTTCTCTGATGGAAGGTGTATCATTGAGATCAATGAGAATCGCTCTACTCGGCCTGGGATTAAAATCTACAAAGATTCCTGGAAAGAGATGCATGACAAGAAGGTATTGGGAAGTTTTCATTCCATTGAGGGAGGACAGGTTCTAGCAGACCCTAACGGTGTTTGGGTATATCTCATGGAGGGGGAGAGTCCTATACCTACTGACATTACCCAATATCCCCTATCGACCTTAGGAAATTATATGGGCGTAAGCCTTGAGGCTGTAAATTTTGAAGGTACTCGGACTTTTTGGGAAGCGTTGGGGTTTAGTATTCACATGGGTACTCCCGAGCAAGGTTGGATTGTGCTTATGCATCCGAGTGGAGTAGGGATATCCCTCATGAAAGCAGGGAGTTGTCCCCATATGTTTATCAATCCATCTCTTACCTATTTTAATGGAAAAAATAACCCAGGAATCATTGAGAAAGTTAGGAAAACGGATGTGCTTATTTATGAGGAAGTAACTGCTTTCAGTGAAAAAGGAGAAGTTGATAATATAATTTTAAGAGAGCCGGGAGGATACGGATTCTTTGTGTTCAATGACTAAATTTTCTTAGAAATTTCTTGTCATTCCATATTTGTCGAAAACAGGTTTTGATTTCTACACGCATGCATGATCCACACTGTATTTTCTGTAAAATTGTAAAAGGAGAAGCTCCCTCTTGGAAGGTGTATGAAAATGATTCAGTTTACGCTTTTCTAGATATTAATCCAGTAACGAAATATCATACCCTTGTAATCCCCAAAAACCACTATAGAAATATATTTGATACACCCGCAGAAGAGTTAAGAGAAATCGTGTCTACTATTAAGCGTGTTGCCACCCTTTATCAAGATAAATTGGGAATTCATAACCTTCAGCTTGTCAATAGTAATGGGACAGAAGCTCAGCAAGACGTGTTCCATATACATTTTCATATAGTCCCTCGCCGTATAGGTGATGGACAGAATATTCGATGGACACCACATCCCGAATGGCGAAATCATTTCGATGATTGGCTGATTAAACTGAAATAAACTTCCAGTAGTTCCACTTGATTTTCTCAGCCAGTTAGCACAATAAAAAAATTAATCTTACCCAGATTTAATTCCATTTATTGGGAAAATGCTTATCTGTTTCTTTCTGTCTACCGTGCAGTTTTACGAAGTAAGGGATATGAAAATACAACGTGCAGAAATATATATGGATGTTTACAAACGCCCTTTTACCGCAACTTTTCAAAAAGATATACCTGGTAATCCCCACAGAAATCAGCTTGTGCACAGGGCTGCCAAAGGAGTAGTGCATTCTCACCCGATAGTTTGAAGATTTCTCCTGTTTCAGGAAATCCATTTCCTGGGCGAGGGATTACTACATCATAATTGAACCGGGGTAAGGCCAGCGTATCTATAAATACACCATCTAAGGTGTCTAGTGCTGATGTACTTCCTTGGCGGAAAGTATATATATTCCAACTTGTAGCAGAACGTGTGAATTCATGGTGGTGCACAAATTCATCCGTTTCAATATCATATGCTACTTCAACCGTATCTCCAAAGCACTGTACGGTCTTTTGCAGCTGCCATACACCAAAAAAACTTTCATTATCAAAATCTGCTGAAGCATCAAATACGGTTTCGCATAACTCTGAGTTGGAAAGTGAAAAGGGATCCCCCCCTGGTTGAGGGTCATCATTTCCACCATTACACGCAGCAAGCAAGAGGAATAGGAAAGCATATCTTTTCATGCGACTAATATACGAGTAAAAAGTATTCGTTTAGTACTACTAATTTTTGCATGAATTGTTTAAATACTAGTTGTAAGAAAATTAGGGTAAAAATCGGAAGATATCATGAGAATTTTCTATGTGATTAGATTTTCTTGCAGGAGAATGCAAATAGAAGGATTAATATTAAAGCTGCTAGGAAAGAAGTTAAATGTCTGTAAATGAATAAGTTATATTTTTACATTACCTTTTAAATAGCCTTGAGAGTAATTTATTTTTGTGTAATCGCATCATGGTGAAGGTTTAGCGGGTAATAAAGAGCAATTTTTAATAAATTTTTTAGACTAGGCTAATAAATATCTATACTATTTTTAGTCTTGCCTAAATATTATTCTCAATGCTATTAAGCGTAGGTAAAAACATGTTTACAGAAAATCGTTACTTACGGTCTCAATTTTCTCTCTAAATCTAACAGCCAGTTTCTTTCCATGTGATTGTCTTTCCTCTATCCAGTATATTTTTGATATCAAGGTTTTGCTTGGCTTTTTTATATATGATTTGACTTAGTATTGAGAGATTATTTATAAGAATTTTGGGCTAAGTACTTGAGCAAAGTAGATTGGTAATTTTTTTCTGTAAGGAAAAAGTCTTGTAGGGTCTTCTTGCAGTTAGTACGTGTTAGACTTTCCATTTTCTCGGCGGCAAGGGAATAAAATCTTATCCCTTAGGGCCCAAGGAAAATGTACCGTTGCAATTTGCTACTCATTAAAAATCCCGAAGGATTAAGATACGCTTGAGGGTGAAAAAAGAATATGCCCAATGAAGATTTTTCAATTCCTCCTTCTCCGATTCAAAATTCCTATCCTTCAAGGAGAAATTAGATAAATTTTATTTTTTGTCATGTACCCAGAATCCTCCGATCATTTAGCTTAAGTGTACAATACGTGATTTTGATGGGCCCAAATTAATTATGCTCCAGAAAGGAGGGATAGTAAACGTATTTTGATTTCTTTAATCTTTCAGACTTGTTCATGGCTTTCAATCTATTTGTCTAAAGTTAACACAGTAGTCAAGATCCATCTAGATAATTTCGGATTTCCTTATTCAATTATTATTTAAATATAGTTATATCTACTAGATAGAATAACTATTAAAGATTACCTTTCATTTTTTCGAAATGAATATAAAAAATAGCTAGGTAATACCGCCTTAGGCTAGGGGGTCTTTATTTTGGAAAACTTACACGAGCGTGACAGTAAGAGCTCCTATTTTATGGAGGGGCAATAATTAGAGGATTTTAGCTGATTATCAGAAAGTTATCTCGTGAAAATTCTTCTATAACAAGCCATTTATGGCAATATTTTGTGACGATGCTTGATCAATATACAGAATCAAATTTTTTAGGCGATTCTCAGGTCACTTTTTATTTTGGTAATTTAGATAGTTTATAAATAATT
>JBCCLN010000360.1:0-3310 GCA_039026865.1 Bacteroidota bacterium
GCCTGGCAATCAATGGTTATTCAGACAGCAAAGGACTTCATTTTGTTTTTGAGGCTTCCTATGCCTTAAACTCTGATCTTGACTTGGAACAATTTGCCCGATTGTATGAAAATGCACTCAGTGAAGTCGTTGCACATTGTATGGCTCGGATTGAAGACTCCCCTGAGCTGTCAACTTCTCAAGGCAATCTTCAACTCTTGAAACAAGGAGCTAAAGATCAAATAATTGTTCTATTGCCGGGGAAATACGGTACACTCATCGATTATATGTCTCTGGTGCATTCACTGAGTGACGATTTTAGGATTTATGGATTGGATTTAACTAGTGGCACACAAGATTATCAATCGATAGAACAAATGGCTTCCTCTTGTATGGATGAGCTATTGAGCATCTCTTCTAAATCCACCTTCACAATCATTGGCCATTCTTTTGGAGCCATACTCATGCATGAGATAGGATGTCAAATGGTACAACAAGGGAAAGTGCCGGTATTGATCAACTTAGATCAGGAAGCTACCTACCGCGAAAACATATCTGATGCGGTAGATGATGTTCAATTGTTGAATAACTTCAAGTTTTTGGTCAGTGATTACTATGGTTCAACCATTGATTTTGATGTGGACGGTGTTGGGGAAGAACTTTTAAAGTTAGATTCCAATGAATCAAGAGCGACATATTTACAGCAGACGATAGCAGATGAGGAGTTCCTGGCTTTGATAAATAGGCTAATGTCACCTGATGAGCTCAGTAGACACCATACAGCGCTCATGGATAGCTATGAATTGAAGAGCAATAAGTCAGCAAAACTGTATTTAATCAAATCAAAAGGTTCCCAAAGAGAAGGGGATGAGGAAGATTGGGGATGGCATGAATATTATAAAGAAGTCGCGTATTTTGTGGTTGAAGGCCATCATTTTTCCATGTACAAGGGAGAAAATTCAATTGGGTTATCGCATAAAATCAACAAGATCGTAGAAAATGGCACCTTATGAAACCAACCTTTTATTTCCCGATCAGGGTTTCCATCACGAAGGCATGGTCAAGAATCTGTTTTCCAAGTATCTGAAAGAGGTGCAGAGTGCTTCAAAGATATTGAGCCATTACATCGAAGAACGGTTTATCAAAGAACCTGAGCGGCAACTCGGCTCGGCAAAGTTCAGAATTACAGAACGTGATGGAATGTTTGGTTTTAATCCCTTTATCACAAACAATCTAAAGATTAATCAATCTTCAACACTTTCGGTGTTGCCGGTTAGCTCTTCTTTCTCTAACTCCTCTAGCTCTTGTTTTTCAAGTAATAAAAAATCTTTTAGTGTATTATGAAACTGGTTTTGCGCCTCCTCTTCTGAGAGATTGAACATTCGGGCATACATTTTATTTTGATATACCTGGAGAGATCTGAGGTATGAGATAATGGAATCCTGTTTTTCCATGAGTCTATTGGCTCGGAATGCCATAAATCCGAAACCTTCATGTGGATTATTGTTGTCTCGCTCCATCAAAATGTACTCCACACCATCTACGGTTATTTTAGTGAAATGAGAATTATCAAAACGATCTTTTACAGGTCGCGGCCTAAATTCTTCTCCTTCGTTAATGTCTCGGTTTTTACAACCTAATAAGAATGAAGTAATGATAATGAAGCTAACCAGGTTTTTCATTTCTTATCCTTTAATGCTCCTTCTTCCACACCAAAAATTTTCTTAAGCAGCTTAAATGCTTTACCATTTAGAATGATGATTAGATAATCTCCAATGTTGATTTTGAGATCACCAGTTGGATTTTTCATCAACTTTTTATTACCAAATTTATCCCACTTGGTGATGCCAATTAAGACTGAGTTGTATTTTTTCTTAAGATCGAAAAATACTTCTTGGTAGTCTTTCCCGGCATACGGATTTTTGGCAGTAATGATCAGCTGTTTTATGTCATAATCAGTATCCGATTTTGCATAAGAAAGGATGGATTCACTGTATGTAGCTACATCCGGCTCAAACATGTAGGAAGCCAGAAGTTTGGAGGATATTTCTTTGGTAGAGATAGTATTGGCCACCCCGGCAGAAAGAAAAGTATTTTTAAGGTCACCATTTTCTAATGTTACCACGAAATCAGTGGTGGGAAATACTTTTTTTAGGTTGAGTACATACACAAGCTTTTCAGTATCATCTTCCAAATTGATGAAAGCAATGGAAGCGTTTTCGATATTGGATTTTTTGATGAGATCGTAATTATTATAATCACTAAAAATGACGAAAATATTTTTGTTGCTGTATTTTTCTTGGATGAGGTCTACATCATCTTTTTTATTCGTAATTACAGCAACTTTTCTGCCGACACCTACTAACTGATCCACTACATGCCATCCAAAGTCATTCCATCCTATAATTACAGCATGGTTTGTAAAGCTTGTTCCTGAATATCCAAGCTTTTTATTTTCTCTGATTGTTGTCATAAGCGTAGTAAGTTGTCCTATCAATAAACCGAATATAAAAATACTAGTCAGCATAAGGAGATACCCAATGGCTCTGCCATATATTGTTCCCGGGAACAGATCTCCGTATCCTACCGTAGTAAGCGTTGCGAGTGAGTACCAAAGTGCGTTAGAATAATTAGTAAGATTAGATTGCTGACTGTCTTGTTCTACCTGTACCAAAGTCCACACTAAAACCGCATAAACACCTATTACAAGGAGTATAATAATCAATATTCTCAGTCGGGCATTTTTTTTTAAGTTTGAGGGCATAGGGCGAAGGTATAAGTCAAATATAGTGTAAAGATCAAATTAGAAATTTGATAAAGGGCATGTCAATGGTTGTTTAAGTAGTCTGAGAGGTCCGATATGGTATGGATATTCAAAGAATCAGCATGTTTTGATCTCATCATCAATGCGAACGTATTGTTAAAGCCTAAAGAAGGTAGTACTTCAATTTTATGGCTGTCTCTTAAATCCTGTTTTACCGTTTCATAAATCTCCTGTGCATTACTAAAATCCTTAGCCTCATTGGGGCTTTTGCCTAACAACACTAAATATGCTGTTCCGGTATAATCTGGGTAGATATCAATTTCTCCCAATCGTAGTGCATCAAAAACCAGTTTAGTTCCTCCAAAACCAAGCTTTAGCGATGTTTTCAATTTGGTCTTATTCTCAATGATTTGCGCAAAGAGATGTGCAAGTAGAAAGTTTTCTGTAAAAGCTTTAGAGCCTATAATGATGTGAGGATTATCACTTTTTCCTGCATTTTTATTTGAATAAATATTCATGGATCTAAGAAAATCATGAGCCACTTCATTGAGCGGTTTTTTCAAGCCA
>JBCCLN010000361.1:0-3282 GCA_039026865.1 Bacteroidota bacterium
ATCCCGGCCGATTCCCGCGATGTCATGGGAATAACCATCATTAATATTAGCATCCCAAATCACCGTGCCGTCGCTGTTCAAATAGCTGACAGGGGCTTGTAGCGTAATCCCGTATTTGATGGCCAGATACGATGCTACTTTTTGGCGCTCCAGCTCAGAAAGGGCCCTTTCGTAATAGATGATCTCTGCCATATCACCATCAAAATAATGTCCTGGTCCTCTGCCATGCATTTTATCAAACTCATCCGCTTCCGAACCTACTCCTAGATAACCATACCGTAGTTCAGAATTATCGAAAGATGAATTATTTTTCATACTAGCATCTACCAAACCATCGAAATAAAGGTGTACGTTATCAAATTCACTGCTCATACTAAGATCATAACTAGCTCCTAAAAGGTGAGGAACACCGTCTGACTCATCTGAATTACCATAAAAGGGGGGAGGATCTTCAACTACTAATCCGTAATTGGTACTAATGTCATCTTCATGATAGTAAAGATTGATGCTAAACCTAAAATATTCGCTTGCGTCGTATGATAGAATGATCCCGGGTAAATCTGATGTAGTCTTCAAAACAGTAAAGATAGAGATCGCGGATGGAGAGTGGCCGCTATTGTAGTTTAGTTCTGAAATAGGAAGGTAATCATCTGACCCATCGAAAGTAAGCACCGGATTACTGTTGATACTATTAGTGGTGAAAATGGGCTCATTATTTGCGTTTGGATGGAAAGCATGGTATCCATTCTCTGACTGGTCGCTCCAATGTACTACTGCAACTCCATTTACCGCCTCAGTCTTCCTTTCAATATCACTGTAGACGTCCTTATCTGCACGGAACCACAACACCGTTCCCGCGACATTGCCTGGGTTTTTAGTAACGGCCTCGTCTTGCGCATGGAGAGAGAGTGACAAAGCCATGCAACTTATGATAATGAATACGGTTTTTTTCGCATTTCTTATTGTCAAACAGTATCGCCAGCCTATTGGCTCTATCATTGTTTGCAATAGCATGAACGTAGTCATTGTGGAATTAGAAAATAATGCGATACCAATGACTAAAAAAATCAAAATAACTATTAGTATCATAGGTGAACTAGACTTTAAAACTTTGCTACTAAACTAGAGTATGGGATTCCCGTACAGATCGGAAGAATTTTGATATGAAGAAATACGTGAATTACGGATTTGACTAGGCCATCAAATCATTCTTAATTTTTCTTTTTAACATAATTGAAGGGTGTAGTCATTAATTAGGTCTAAATCCATAGATATTGTCTTGGATAAGCTTGATTTCCGGAGATTGTGAATTCAATACCAATAATAACGTGTTGTAAAATTTGATTGCTAAATCAACAAGTAAGGATTTAAAGTTTTTGAACTAGACACTTAATAAACATGAAAAATGGAGGTGATCGTGTACGATGGACACATTTGGATTTAGAAATCTGCCAATTTGTTGCGCTTGCTTATCTGAATGATCCATTTTTTATTTGCAGCTAGCCAGAGCTATTTATTAAGTGCCTACTTCAATAATTTTAATAATAAAATCCTTTGCAAAACTGGATTTTTGGCCCAATTTTACCTATCACTAATTTGCGAAAGCTTCATCTACGACCAGTAAACTACGTTTTTTGAAATTCTGAAAGCCTCGATTTGAACCAAAATCCAGTTTTGCAAAGGATTCTAATAGATAATTAGCTTCAGTCGATTTTAGACGAAAACAACATTTACTAGTCTTTCGCCAACTAGTTATTTGAATAAATTACGTTAATAAGTCAACAAAAAGCGGCTCAATGTGGCCTAGGTATATTTTTATAGATTACTTTTTCGTAAGTTGATTTGTCTACTTAAAAAACAATTGCCGGTCAAATGAAATAGTTAAAACCACGGAATCAATCATTTTATATGAATTGTGGTGTCATGAAAAAAATCCTGTATGTCGATGATGAAGAATTCAATAGATATGTATTTAATGAAGAGTTTAGTGATAAGTTCATTGTATTTTCTGTCTCATCAGGAAAAAATGCGCTTGAATTGTTGCAACATGAATCTGTAGATATTGTCGTTACGGATATGAAAATGCCGATAATGAGTGGCCTGGAATTGATAAGAGAAATCAGAAAGTTTAATAGTCACATTCCTTGCGTAATGCTATCTGCTCTTTTTCACAACAAAATGATAAGAGAGGATATTCGCTCTGGTGTCATTACTAAATGCATAGAAAAACCATGGGATACGGAAGAACTAGTTGAACTCTTAGGCGATTTAATTTCTAAAAGATAATCTATTCATTCATGAATGCTAAAGTTTCCGGAGAAGGCTAAATCTCAAAAAAATAACTTTACTGAAATAGGCACTTAGTAACTAGTGTCTCTAAGAAAACAGTATCTTTTTGAAAGAAAACGATGTTTTTAGCTCATAGAGCGTGTTTTTTTGAAATTTCGATGCACAAATGGTCATTGAATCTATTTTTGAAATTTTAGTGAAAATGCAATAAAATCACAGGTTTACCTTCAATTCGTTCAAAACTCAGATGAATTTTTGAGAAATTGAGAAATTAATTCCAAAGTATAAAATAGATTAGATTTCATTATTTTTATTAAAGACTACGTTGCAGGTGTCAGTAAGTGTGTTTTTGCCTTTTCTTAGAGACACTAACTACTCAAGTTTTGCAATAGACGAGGCTATGAGCTACCATTCTATCCATCAGATGATCAAATATTTCCATCATCAGATGCAATTAAATCGGGAACAACACTCGTCTAAGATATGCTTGTAGATGTTCTACCGCCTGATGAGTGCCACGAAGCCAGGCTTTGAACATCATGATCGCTCGACGCATATCGGGGAAATGCTCCCCTTTCTTACTTGATGCCATCTGTGTGAGATAGGGAAGGTGGCTTTAACCTGAAAAATTCGGATCTTCAATCTTAGTGTTTTGCCAAGAACTCATCCCAAGGATGAAGATCGGTAGATTTTACATCAAACCCTATATACAAGAGAAGGCACCCATTGCCAGGTGCCTTCTACTCGTATCGGTGACGCGAATAACAATGATGTGGTTACTCTTTGATCAGCTTGCCGTTTTTCAACGTTTCACCTACTTGCAGCTGATACAGGTACATCCCCTCCTGCAGGCTGGTGGCATCATAAATGATGTGCCCTTGTCTTTCACTTAACCCTTCATTCATGATTAACTCATCAATCTGCCGGCCAGCTTGATCATAGAGGACAAAGTGCACCTCACCTGCGCTGGAAGCAGGATAGAAGAGATGAATC